>NZ_JBEOSD010000053.1:0-47288 GCF_040302735.1 Streptomyces sp. NPDC097619
CGCCACTGCTTCTCGTGCAGCCGCAGCATGGTCCGCACGGTGCCGGGCACCTCGTGTTCGGAGACCCGGTGCTCCTCGATGCCCAGGGCGTCGATGCCGGACGGCGCGGCAGCGGGGCGGGATACCCCGGCCGCCGCCGCGGCCGGGGTCCCCGCCTGCGGCCCGGGCGGCCGCCCCGCGCGCGGAGACCGCTCCCGCGACCCCCGTCCACGCGGTCCTCGTTCACACGGCGACCGGTGCCACCGCCCGCTCCGCGGGCGGCCCGGACCGCGCCACCCCCGCGGTGGCGCGCTCCAGGGGCTGGGTCCGCAGGGTCAGGGTGGACACCCGGGCCTTCCCGCCGCTCCAGCCGGGACGCCGCTCCAGCAGCTCCGGCCGGGCCGTGGCCACCGCCAGCAGCGGCGCGCTGCCCGGACCGTCCGCCAGCCGCTCCAGCCGGTCCAGCAGGGCGTCGTCGGCCAGGTGCACGTCGTCGAAGACCATCACCACCGGCTCGATCGCGGCCGCCGCCGTCAGGAACTCCACCCACGCGTCCAACACCTCGCCCGGCCGCCCGCGCTGCGGGCCCCGGCCGGTCAGCAGCCCCAGCAGCATCCGGTGCAGCTGGGCCCGGCGCGCCGCGGCCAACGGCAGCCGCCACACCGCCGCCGACAGCTTGTCCCGGGCCGTCCGCTCGCCCTCCCCGGGCAGCACCCCGCAGTACCCGGACAGGATCTGCGCCGCCAACGACAGCGCCCCGTCCTCGGCGGGCTCCCGCGCGGCCAGGATCCGGCCCGCCGGTTCGGCCCGCCGCCGCAGCCCCCGCTCGAACTCCGTCAGCAGGTGCGTCTTGCCGACCCCCGGCGCGCCCAGCACCGTGACCAGGTGCGGGGCGCTGCTGTACCGGGCCCAGTCCAGCAGCCCGTTGAGCACGCCCAGCTCGTGGGCCCGCTCCGCGGACGGCAGGGCGGCGGTGCGCAGTCCCAGGACCTGCCAGGTGTCGGAGGGTCCGCCGGTGGCGCGGAAGCCCACGGTGTCGCCTGTCTCCAGTCGGGTGGCGCCGGTCATCCAGACCTGGCCGTCGGGCACCTGCGCCAGCAGGGTCCGGCCGTCGTCCAGCAGCGCGCCGGCGGCCGACAGCAGGGCTCCGCCCGCGTCGGGGCAGAGCCGCACCAGGGCCTGCCCGGTGGTGACGGCGGCCCGCAGCGCGGTGCCGTGTCCGGCGGGGAAGCGGTCGCGCAGGGCGAGGGCGGCCTCCACGGCTCGCCCGGGGTGGTTCTCGCGCGGCTCGTGGACGCCGAACAGGGCCAGGGAGACCGAGCCGATCGCGGCCACCATGGTCCCGCCGAACTCCTCGACGACCTCGCTGATCACGTCGCCGGCCCCGCCGAGGGCGGAGTCGATCTCGCGCGGGGAACTGCCCGCCGGCTCCTCGTGGCGGACGCTGACCAGCACGGCGCTCACCGGGATCCGCTCGGTCACGGTGGTGCTGCCCTGACGGACCCCGCCGCCCGCCGCGGGCGCGGGGGCGCGCGGTCCGGTGGGGCGGGGGACCGCGGGCACCGGGGCGACGGCGGGCCGCACGGGGACCGGAGCGGGCCGGTCGGGGACGACGGCCGCGGCGCGCCGGGGCTCCGTGACCGCGGCGGGCACCGGCTCGGTGCCCGCGCCGAGGGCGGGGTCGTGGGTGAGGATCTGCCGCTGGAGCATCTGGAGGCCGCGGCCCGGCTCCAGGCCCAGGTTCTCCACGAGGGCGGAGCGCACCCGGTCGTAGACGTTGAGGGCGTCGGCCTGCCGGCCGCTGCGGTACAGGGCGGTCATCAGCTGGCCGCAGGCCCGCTCGCGCAGGGGCTCGGCCTCGACGAGCACGGTCAGCTCGCCGAGCACCGCGTGCTGTCGGCCGCACGCCAGTTCGGCCTCGAAGAGGTCCTCCAGGGCGTCGAGCCGGGCCCGGTTGACCGCGTCCAGCTCGGGCCAGGAGATCCCGGACTCGACCAGGTCGGCGAGGACGGGCCCGCGCCACAGGTCCAGGCCCTCGCGCAGCAGTCGGGCCGCGGTCTCGGGGGACCGGGCGGCCAGGGCGGCGCGGCCCTCGGAGACGCACTGCCGGAAGACCGACAGGTCGACCCGTTCCGGGTCGACCTTGAGTACGTAGCCGGGGGCCTGCGTCACCAGCGCGGACGGTTCCCCGAGCGTGGGGGAGGGGCCCGCCGCCAGCATCGAGCGGAGCCCCCAGACCGCGTTGTGGAGGATCTTCCGGGCGGTCACCGGCACCTCCTCGGGGTCCCACAGGGCGCCCACCAGCTCACTGGTGGCGACGACCCGATTGGCCCGCAGCAGCAGCGCGCCCAACGTCGCCCGCTGCTTCTTCCCTCCGAGTGGTACGAGTTCTCCCCCCGAGGTCACTTCCAAAGGCCCCAGCAATCTGAATTGCACAGCCCACTCCCCCTGTTTTCAGGAATCAGACCTAGCCGTTTTCGGAAACGGTTCCGTCCGGTAACTCCATGGCGCTCACCGGCGCATCACCGGCATGCTCGGAGTCCATCCGAAATGACCGGAAACCGGACTGGCCGGTTTTTTTATTTTGGAGTATGGCACGGGGCTCTTGAGGCGGTCTGGAATCCCACGAGAATCCCGCAGGAACTGCCCGGTGGGGGGTTTGCCCCCCGTATGCTCCGGGAAGCATCGCGGCCCGCCCGGGAATTCCCGTACGGGCCGGTGGGGGGCCGTGGCCGGATCTCGTTCAGGCGGCGGCGGGCGCGGAGCCCGGGGGCGGCAGTGCGACGGCGCTCACGACGACGCCCCGACCGGTGCGCCAGCGGCCCTCGAACGCGGTGACGCGGATCCCGTCCACCACCGGCCCGTCCACGAGCAGTTCGGCGCGGAAGGTGCCGGCCGGGTCCAGGTCGATGCGGGCCTCGTCGAAGTCCAGCGGCCGTCCGGTCAGCGGGTACCAGGTCTTGTACACGCTCTCTTTGGTGCTGAAGAGCAGCCGGTCCCAGCAGACGGAGGGCCGGCGGGCGGCGAGCGAGCGGAGCTGTCCGCGCTCCTCGGGCAGCGAGACCAGCTCCAGCATGCCGGGCTGCGGCAGCGGTTCGTTCGGCTCGGCGTCCAGGCCGAGCGCGGCCAGGTCGGTACGGCGGGCCACGGCGGCGGCCCGGTAGCCCCGGCAGTGGGTCATCGTGCCGACCACCCCGTCGGGCCAGCGCGGGGCACCGGCGGTTCCCGGCAGCAGCGGGCCGGGCGCGAGGCCGAGCCCGGCCAGGGCCCGCCGGGCGCACAGCCGCACGGTGGCGAACTCGGCGCGCCGCGCGGGCACGGCGGCCGCCACCACGCGCTCCTCCTCGGGGAAGAGCACCGGCGGTCCGGGCGGGTCCTGCCACAGTTCGGAGGCCACGGCGGAGCGGGGCAGCAGCGCGCCGACGAGCGCGGCGGTCCCGGTGTCCGGCAGCCTCGCGGCGGTCCCGGTCACCGCGGACACGCCGGACGCGCCCCGGGGCGGGCGGGCGGACGACAGGTCCGCCGCGCCCGCCCCTCGGACGGATCCCGCGGCGCGGGGCGGCTCATGCCTGCGGGTCCGTGGCCAGAAAGCCCTCGGCGACGGCCGAGGACAGGGCTTCGGTGTGCTCGTCGAGGTAGAAGTGGCCGCCGGGGAAGACCTCCAGGCGGAAGTCGCCGGTGGTGTGCTCCTCCCAGGCGGCGGCCTCGGCGACGGTCACCACCGGGTCGGAGTCCCCGATCAGGGCGGTGATCCCGGTGTCCAGCGGCGTGCCGGGGGCCGAGTCGTAGGAGCCGAGCGCGGCGTAGTCGGCGCGCAGCGCGGGCAGCACCATCTCCCGCAGCTCGGGGTCGTCGAGCACCGCCGGACCGGTCCCGCCGAGCATGGTGACGGCGGCCAGCACCTCGGCGTCGCCGCTCAGCCGGTCGTGGACGCTGGGCCGGCCGGTGGGGGCGCCCCGGCCGGAGAGGAAGAGGCGGCGGGGCGCGGGCAGCCCGGCGTCGGACAGCCGGCGGGCGGTCTCGTGGGCCAGGACCGCGCCCATGCTGTGCCCGAAGAAGGCGTACGGCTCCGAGGCAAGCGGGGCGATCTCGCGGGCGAGGGCGTCGGCGTGCGCGGCGATGTTCCGGAAGGGCTCCTCCCGGTAGCGGTCCTGACGGCCCGGGTACTGCACGACGTACACGTCGAGGCGGTCACCGAGGGCCCGCGCCAGCGGGACCAGGGCACTGGCGGAGCCGCCCGCGTGCGGGAAGCACACCAGGCGCAGCCCCTCACCGGCGGCCGGTGCGAACTGTCGGAGCCACTTGCTGTTCACGCTGTCCCTCTCCGGGGTCCTGTCGTGTCGTGTCGGGTCGTGCCCGGCCCGCTCGGGCCGGGCCGGTGCCCGCCGGTGCCCGCCGGGTCTCGTCCGGGAGGAACCGGGGGCCGGTTCCGGGGCCCGTCCCCGTGCGGAAGGACGGGCCCGCGGAAGCGGGTCACTCGGGCAGGAGGGTCCCCGCCACCGGACGGTCCACGGCCATGAGCCAGCGGCCGTCCTCGCCCTTGCGCAGGACGTCCGTGCAGTTGCCCTCGATGCGGACGGGCGCACCGTCCGGACCCGTGCTGTCGACGCTGAACTTCACGCCGATCAGGGCCACGTCACCGGCGACGTACGAGTGCGTGATCTCGGCCTTGAGGAAGGGCTTCGGGGCCAGGAACTCCTTGAAGAACGCCGTACGGGCCTCGCCCGTCAGCGGCTCCCCGGAGAAGTTCGAGATCGCGTCGTCGCGGTAGAGCAGGTCGAAGAGAGCGCCGTCACCCGAGTTGAAGAGCTGGATGAAGATCTCGTTCTGGGTGTCGCCGTCACCGGTGAGGTCCGGGTTGTTGACGTCGAAGTCGATGGTGATGCCGGGAATGCTGCTCATGAAACTGGGATCCTGCTTTCTTGGCCAGGGCATACGAACGCCGGGCTGGACACTCGGATTCGGCACCGGCAATTACCTTGCGCGGTGCCGGCGGCCCGGATCACCCGTGATACCGGCACCGCCGTGCGTAGCGGGGCGTGCCTACAGCTGCTGCTCGCCGTACGGGTCGTCGATCGCGTAACGCCAGTTGCCGTCCTCGCCCTTGCGCAGGACGTCGACGCCGACGCCCGTCAGGATCTCGGGCTCGCCCGACTCGTCGACCGTCGCGATGGACCAGTCGACGATCAGCAGCGCGGTGTCACCGGTCACGAAGGACTGGCGCGGGCGGGCGCTCATCTTCGGCTTCAGGGCCAGGAACTCCTTGACGGAGTCCTTGCGGGCCTGCCCGGTGAGCGGGACACCCGGCTCCCAGACCGCCACGGCCTCTTCGGTGTACATCGCGTTCACCGCGTCGACGTCGCCCCGGTTGAAGGCGGCCTCGTACAGCGCGGTGTGCTTCTCGACGTCGTTGGTGAGATTGCTCATGAGGAGTGTGCTCCTACTTTCTTCCGGTCTGCCGCAAACAAATCGCGAAGTTCCGTGCAGATCTGTCAAGAACGTAGAGCAGGGCGTCTCACCGGCGGTCCACCGCGGAGTAACGGCGGCCACATCTCCCGTTCCTTCCGGCGGTTACCCGGTCATGAGCAGGCGTTGACGGGGGACAGGTCGGCCGGTCTTAGGGTCGGTGATGCGGTGTCATGTGCGGAATGCGACCCCCGGCCATCCGGATCGGGAGTCTAACGAGAACGCAAAGACCCGTGTGCCGTATCAGAGAAATCAAGGCCGTTTTGAAAACAGCCAGGGAAAGGGCAGCCGAGCGCGATGACGAGTAATCGCAATTCTGTGGAGAACCGGGCGCCGCGCGGAAACGACGGCGCCGTCGCCGTCATCGGCATGTCCTGCCGGCTGCCCGGGGCACCGGACCCGACGGCCTTCTGGCGGCTGCTGAGCGAGGGCCGGGACGCGATCACCGACGCCCCCGAGGGCCGCTGGGACACCGCCGCCCCCGGCACCGGCTCCGGGGTCCGCCGCGGCGGCTTCCTCGACGCCCTGGGCGAGTTCGACGCGGGCTTCTTCGGGGTCTCCCCCCGCGAGGCCGCCGCCATGGACCCGCAGCAGCGGCTCGTCCTGGAGCTGGCCTGGGAGGCCCTGGAGGACGCCGGGGTGCTCCCCGCCCGCCTGCGCGACTCCCGCACCGCCGTCTTCGTCGGCACCCTGCGCGACGACTACACCAGCCTGGTCAACCAGTACGGCGAGCAGGCCATCACCCAGCACACGATGACCGGCGTCAACCGCGGCATCATCGCCAACCGGGTCTCCTACCACCTCGGTCTGCGCGGCCCCAGCCTCACCGTCGACGCCGCCCAGTCCTCCTCCCTGGTCGCCGTCCACCTGGCCTGCGAGTCCCTGCGCTCCGGCGAGTCCGACACCGCCATCGCGGCGGGCGTCAACCTCAACATCCTCGGCGAGAGCGCCGTCACCGAGGAGCGCTTCGGCGGCCTCTCCCCGGACGGCACCGCCTACACCTTCGACTCGCGCGCCAACGGCTTCGTCCGCGGCGAGGGCGGCGGCGCCGTCATCCTCAAGCCCCTGGACCGCGCCCTCGCCGACGGCGACCACGTCTACGGAGTCATCCGCGCCAGCGCCGTCAACAACGACGGTGCCACCCCGGGCCTGACCGTCCCCAGCGGCGAGGCCCAGCGCCAGGTCCTCCGTGAGGCGTACGACAAGGCGGGCACCGACCCGGCCGAGGTCCAGTACGTCGAGCTGCACGGCACCGGCACCCCCGTCGGCGACCCCATCGAGGCCGGGGCCCTGGGCAGCGTGCTCGGCGCGCACCGCCCCGAGGGCGACCCCCTCCTGGTCGGCTCCGCCAAGACCAACGTGGGCCACCTGGAGGGCGCGGCCGGCATCGTCGGCCTCCTGAAGGCCCTGCTGAGCATCTCCCGCCGGGAGATCCCCGCCAGCCTCAACTTCGAGACCCCCAACCCGGCCATCGACCTCGACGCCCTCGGCCTGTCCGTGCCGCGCGCCCTCGCCGCGTGGCCGCACCCCGATCGCCCGCTGGTCGCCGGCGTCTCCTCCTTCGGCATGGGCGGCACCAACGCCCACGTCGTCCTCACCGAGGCCCCCGCCCCCGTCGCGCCCGCCGCCCCGGCCCGTACCGCGGCCCCCGCAGCGCTGCCGTGGGTGCTCTCCGGCCGCGGCCCCGAGGCCCTGCGCGCCCAGGCCCGCCGCCTCGCCGAGCACGTCGCCGCGCACCCGGAGACGGCCGCCGCCGACCTCGGCCACTCCCTCGCCGTCACCCGCACCGCCTTCGAGGACCGCGCCGTGGTCCTCGGCGCCGACCGCGAGACCCTCCTCGCCGGCCTGACCGCCCTCGCCGAGGGCCTGCCCGGCTCCGGCACGGTCACCGGCAGCGTCCGGGACGACCGCACCGGTTTCCTGTTCACCGGTCAGGGCGCGCAGCGGGCGGGGATGGGGCGTGGGTTGTACGCGGCGTTCCCGGTGTTCGCCGAGTCCTTCGACGAGATCGCGGAGGTCCTGGATCCGCTGCTCGGTGGCTCGCTGACCGAGGTGATCGTTTCGGGGGAGGGGTTGGACGAGACGGGGTGGACCCAGCCGGCGCTGTTCGCCGTCGAGGTGGCCCTGTACCGGCTGGTCGAGTCCTGGGGTCTGACTCCGGACTTCGTGGCGGGTCACTCCATCGGTGAGCTGGCCGCCGCGCACGTGGCCGGGGTGTTCTCCCTGGCCGACGCGGCGAAGCTGGTCGCGGCCCGGGCCCGGTTGATGCAGGCCCTGCCGAAGGGCGGCGCCATGGTCGCCGTCCAGGCCACGGAGGAGGAAGTCCTCCCGCTGCTCACCGACCTCACCGACCGCGTCTCCGTCGCCGCCGTCAACGGCCCCGAGTCCGTGGTCATCTCCGGCGCCGAGACCGAGGTGCTGGAGGTCGCGGCCCGACTGACGGAGCAGGGCCGCAAGACAAAGCGGCTCACCGTCAGCCACGCCTTCCACTCCCCCCTCATGGACCCCATGCTGGAGGAGTTCCGCACCCTCGCGGACACCCTCACCTACCACGCCCCCCGCATCCCGGTCGTCTCCACCCTCACCGGCCGCCTCGCCACCGGCGACGACCTGCGCACCGGCGCCTACTGGGCCGACCAGGTCCGCGGCGCGGTCCGCTTCGCCGACGCCGTCACCACCCTCACCGCCGAAGGCGCCGGCACCCTCCTGGAGATCGGCCCCGACGGCATCCTCTCCGCCCTCGCCGAAGGCGCCGTACCGGCCCTGCGCCGCGGACGCGACGAGCCCGCCACCCTCCTCACGGCCCTCGCCACCCTCCACGTCCGGGGCGCGGCCGTGGACTGGGAGGGCTACTACCGCGGCACCGGCGCCCGCCGGGTCCCGCTGCCCACCTACGCCTTCCAGCGCCGCCACCACTGGGTCTCCGGCACCCCCGCCGAGCGCACCGCCCTCCCCGCCGCGACCCCGGCCGCCGAGCCCGCCGCCCGCACCCCCCGCGGCGAACTCGGCGCCCGCCTCGCCGGGCTGGGCGAGACCGAGCGGACCGCGGCCGTCACCGAGCTGCTCACCGCGCACGTGGCCGCCGTCCTGGAGTACGGCCCCGGCGACCGCGTCGACGCGCGCCGCACCTTCAAGGACCTCGGCTTCGACTCCCTGATGTCGGTGGAGCTCCGCAACCGCCTCGCCGAGGCCACCGGCCTCGCCCTGCCCAGCGGCCTCCTCTTCGACCACCCCACCCCGGCCGCCCTCATCGCCTACGCCGAGGCCGAACTGACCGGCGCCGCCACCGCCGACGAGGACTTCACGGCGGGCGCCTTCCCCGACGACGAGCCCATCGCCATCGTCGCGATGGCCTGCCGTTACCCCGGCGGCGTCGGCTCCCCCGAGGACCTGTGGAAGCTGGTCGCCGAGGGCACCGACGCCATCTCCGGCTTCCCCACCGACCGCGGCTGGCCCGAGGACCTGTACGACCAGGACCCCGGCCGCTCCGGCAAGAGCTCCGTCCGCGAGGGCGGCTTCCTCCACGAGGCCGGACTCTTCGACGCCGGGTTCTTCGGGATCTCCCCCCGCGAGGCCCTCGCCATGGACCCCCAGCAGCGGCTCCTCCTGGAGACCGCCTGGGAGGCCGTCGAGCGCGCCGGAATCGACCCGCACAGCCTCCAGGGCAGCCGCACCGGCGTGTTCGTCGGCGCCACCGCCCTCGACTACGGGCCCCGCCTGCACGACGCCCCCGAGAGCGTGGAGGGCTACCTCCTCACCGGCAGCACCAGCAGCGTCATGTCCGGCCGCATCGCCTACCAGCTCGGCCTGGTCGGCCCCGCCGTCACCGTCGACACCGCCTGCTCCTCCTCGCTGGTCGCCCTCCACATGGCCGTCCGCTCCCTGCGCTCCGGCGAGACCACCCTCGCCCTCGCGGGCGGCGCCACCGTCATGTCGGCCCCCGGCATGTTCGTCGAGTTCTCCCGCCAGCGGGGCCTCGCCGCCAACGGCCGCAGCAAGTCCTTCTCCGCCGACGCCGACGGCACCTCCTGGGCGGAAGGCGTCGGCCTGCTCCTCGTCGAACGGCTCTCCGACGCCCGCCGCAACGGCCACCAGGTCCTCGCGGTCATCCGCGGCACCGCCGTCAACCAGGACGGCGCCTCCAACGGCCTCACCGCCCCCAACGGCCCCTCCCAGCAGCGGGTCATCCGGCAGGCCCTCGCCGACGCCCGCCTCACCACCGCCGACGTCGACGCCGTCGAGGCCCACGGCACCGGCACCCGCCTCGGCGACCCCATCGAGGCCGAGTCCATCCTCGCCACCTACGGCACCGGCCGCGCCGACACCCCCGTCTACCTGGGCTCCCTGAAGTCCAACATCGGCCACTCCCAGGCCGCCGCCGGTGTCGGCGGCGTCATCAAGATGGTCGAGGCCATGCGCCACGGCACGCTGCCGCGGACCCTCCACGTCTCCGAGCCCACCCCCCACGTGGACTGGAGCACCGGACAGGTCGAACTCCTCGCCGAGGCCCGCGACTGGCCCGACACCGGCCGCGCCCGCCGCGCCGCCGTCTCCTCCTTCGGCATCAGCGGCACCAACGCCCACGTCATCGTCGAGCAGGCCGAGCCCGAGCCGGCCGCCCCCACCACCGCCCCCGCCGAGGACGCGACCCCCGCGGCCCCCGTGCTGTGGCACCTCTCCGCCCCCGCCCGGGAAGCCCTCACCGCCCAGGCCGAGGCCCTGCACGCGCACCTCACCGGACGGGAGGCCGGCGACCCGGCCGCCGTGGCCCGCGCCCTCGCCGGCCGCGCCCGCTGGACCGAACGCGCCACCGTCACCGGCACCACCACCGCCGAACTCCTCGCCGGGCTCGACGCCCTGCGCCGCGGCGCCGACTCCCCCCAGCTGGTCACCGGCAGCGCCGCCCGCACCGGCCGCACCGCCTTCCTCTTCACCGGCCAGGGCGCCCAGTACGCCGGAATGGGCCGCGAGCTGTACGCGGCGCACCCCGTCTTCGCCGCCGCCTTCGACGCCGTCACCGAAGCCCTCGACGCCCACCTCGAACGCCCCCTGCGCGAACTGGCCTTCGCCCCCGAGGACTCCGCCGACGCGGCCCTCCTGCACGAGACCCGCTACACCCAGCCCGCCCTGTTCGCCGTCGAGGTCGCCCTCTACCGGTTCCTGGAGGCCCACGGCCTCACCCCGGGCGCCGTCGCCGGACACTCCATCGGCGAACTGGCCGCCGCCCACGTCGCCGGGGTCCTCTCCCTGGCGGACGCCGCCGCCCTGGTCGCCGCCCGCGGCCGGCTCATGCAGGCCGCCACCCCCGGCGGCGCCATGATCGCCGTGCAGGCCGCCGAGGACGAGGTCACCGACACCCTGCTGCCGTACACCGGCCGCCTGGACATCGCCGCCCTCAACGGCCCCGCCTCCGTGGTGATCTCCGGCGACGCCGACGCCGCCGAGGAGGTCGCCGCCCTCTGGCGCGACCGCGGCCGCAAGACCCGCCGCCTCAACGTCAGCCACGCCTTCCACTCCCCGCACATGGAGAGCGTCCTCGACGAGTTCCGCACCGTCGCCGAGGGCCTGGAGTACCACGCCCCCCGGATCCCCGTCGTCTCCACCGTCACCGGCCGCACCGCCGCCGGCGACGACCTCCTCACCGCCGACTACTGGGTCCGCCAGATCCGCGGCGCCGTCCGCTTCGCCGACGCCGTCCGCACCCTGGAGGACGAGGGCGCCACCGTCTTCGTCGAGGTCGGCCCCGACGCCGTCCTCACCGCCATGGCCGCGGGCTCCTTCGCCACCGAACACGCGAGCGCCGTCGCCCTCCAGCGCGCCGGCCGCCCGCAGGCCGCCGTCCTCGCCACCGGGCTCGCCGCCGCCCACGCCGCCGGCGCCCCCCTGGACCTGGCCGCCCTGCACCCCGGCACCACCCGCGCCGCACTGCCGACCTACGCCTTCCAGCGCGCCCACTACTGGCTGGCCGCCCCCGACCGCACCGACGCCCGCAGCCTGGGCCTCGACCCGGCCGGACACCCGCTGCTCGCCACCTCCGTGGAACTCGCCGACCGCGAGGAACTGGTCCTCACCAGCCGGCTGTCCCTCGCCGGACACCCCTGGCTGGCCGACCACCGCATCCACGGCACCGTCCTCGTCCCCGCCACGGCCTTCCTCGAACTGGCCGTCGCCGCCGGCGAGAACGCCGGCGCCGGACACCTCGCCGAACTGACCCTCGAAGCGCCGCTGGCCCTCCCCGAGCAGCAGGCCGTCCGCGTCCAGGTCACCCTCTCCGGCCCCGACTCCGCGGGCAGCCGCACCTTCACCGTCCACTCCCGCCCCGACCAGGCCGACGAGGACCCGGCCCCCTGGACCCGGCACGCCTCCGGCACCCTCGCCACCGGCCCCAACACCCCCGCCGACGCCGCCTTCGACGAACTGCGCGACTGGCCGCCGGCCGACGCCGAACCCCAGCCCGTCGAGGACGCCTACGACCGGCTCACCGCCCTCGGCTACGAGTACGGCCCCGCCTTCCAGGGCCTGCGCGCCGTCTGGCGCGGCGACGACGGCACCACCTACGCCGAAGTGGCCCTGCCCGACGCCCAGCACGAGGCCGCCGCCCACTTCGGCGTCCACCCCGCCCTCCTCGACGCCGTCCTCCACCCCGTGGTCCTCGACGCCGCCGACCCGGCCCAGCCCGAACTGATCCGGCTGCCCTTCGCCTGGAGCGGGGTCGCCGTGCACGCCGCGGGGGCCACCACCCTGCGCGTCCGCATCGCCCCCGCGGGCCGCGACACCGTCACCCTGCACCTCGCCGACCGCACCGGCGGCCCCGTCGCCACCGTGGAGTCCCTGGCCCTGCTGCCCGTGGCCAAGGACCGCGTCGCCCCCGCCGCCGGCGGCCGCACCGACGCCCTGTTCACCGTGGACTGGACCCCCCACACCCCGGCCGGCACCCCCGCCCGCCTCACCGACGTCACCGGGGAGACCCTCCCCGAGGACGCCGCCGAGGGCACCGACGTCCTGGTCCTGCGCACCGCAGCCGGGGACACCCCCGACCCGGCCGTCGCCCGCGCCTCCGTCGCCCGCGTCCTCTCCCTCACCCAGCGGTTCCTCGCCGACACCCGACTGGACGCCGTACGCCTCGCCGTGGTCACCACCCACGCCGTCGCCACCCGGCCCGGCGAGCCCGTCACCGGCCTGGACGCCGCCCCCGCCTGGGGCCTGCTCCGCGCCGTCCAGTCCGAACACCCCGGCCGCGTGGTCCTCGTCGACACCGACGGCAGCCCCGAGGCCGAGGAACTCCTGCCCACCGCCCTCGCCGGCGACGAGCCCCAGCTCGCCCTGCGCGGCACCACCGCGAGCGTCCCGCGCCTGACCCGCGACCGGACCCCCGCCGCCGAGGACGCCCCGCGCCTCGACCCCGAGGGCACCGTCCTCGTCACCGGCGGCACCGGCGGCCTCGGCGGGCTCCTCGCCCGCCACCTCGTCACCGAACACGGGGTCCGCCACCTGCTGCTCACCAGCCGCCGCGGCCCCGACACCCCCGGCGCCGACGAACTCGCCGTGGAACTCGCCGACCTCGGCGCCCGCGTCACCACCGCGGCCGCCGACGCCTCCGACCGCGACTCCCTGGCCGCCCTCATCGACGGCATCGCCCCCGAGCACCCGCTCACCGCCGTCGTCCACACCGCTGGCGTCCTCGACGACGCCACCATCGAATCCCTCACCGCCGAACAGCTCGACCGGGTCCTGCGCCCCAAGGTCGACGCCGCCTGGCACCTGCACGACCTGACCCGCGAACACCCGCTGGCCGCCTTCGTGCTCTTCTCCTCCGTCTCCGGCATCACCGGCACCGCCGGCCAGGCCAACTACGCCGCCGCCAACACCTACCTCGACGCCCTCGCCGCCCACCGGCACGCCGAGGGCCGCCCCGCCACCTCCCTGGCCTGGGGCCTGTGGGACGGCAGCCACGGCATGGGCGCCCACCTCGGACAGTCCGACCTGGCCCGCTGGAACCGCGCCGGCGTCGACCCCCTCGACCCCGAGACCGGCCTCGCCCTCTTCGACGCCGCCCTCTCCGGCGGCGACGCCCTCGCCGTCCCCGCCCTCCTCGACACCGCCCGCCTGCGCAACCTGCCCGTGCTCCCCGCCCTCCTGCGCGGACTGGTCCGGCCCCGCCGCACCACCGCCCGCGCCGCCGAAGGCCCCACCACCCAGGGCGCGGGCGACGGCTGGGCCGGCCAGATCGCCGCCCTCCCTGAGCAGGACGGCAAGGAAGCCGTGCTCGACCTGGTCCGCGGCATCGTCGCCGGGGTCCTCGGACACTCCTCCGCCACCCAGGTCGACCCCGACCGCGCCTTCAAGGAGACCGGCTTCGACTCCCTCGCCGGCGTCGAGCTCCGCAACCGCCTCAACGCCGCCACCGGCCTGCGGCTCCCCGCCACCGCCGTCTTCGACCACCCCACCCCCGCCGCCCTCGCCGCCCACCTGCACCGGCAGACCGCCGGCACCAAGGCCGCCACGACGGCCCCCGCCCGCCGCTCCCGGACCACCACCGACGAACCCATCGCCATCGTCGGCATGGCCTGCCGCTTCCCCGGAGGCGTCAGCTCCCCCGAGGACCTGTGGCGCCTCGTCTCCGACGGCGTCGACGCCATCAGCGAGTTCCCCGTCAACCGCGGCTGGGACCTCGACTCCCTCTACGACCCGGACCCCGAGAAGACCGGCACCTCCTACACCCGCCACGGCGGCTTCCTCCACGAGGCCGACCGGTTCGACCCCGCCTTCTTCGGGATGTCCCCCCGCGAGGCCACCGCCACCGACCCCCAGCAGCGCCTCCTCCTGGAGACCGCCTGGGAGACCTTCGAAAGCGCGGGCATCGACCCCGCCACCCTCCGCGGCACCGGCACCGGCGTCTTCACCGGCGCCATGTACGACGACTACGCCTCCCGGCTCGCCAAGAGCCCCGAGGAGTTCGAGGGCTTCCTCCTCGCCGGAAACCTCTCCAGCGTCGTCTCCGGCCGCCTGTCCTACACCTACGGCCTCGAAGGCCCGGCCGTCACCGTCGACACCGCCTGCTCCTCCTCCCTGGTGGCCCTGCACCTCGCCGCCAACGCCCTCCGCCAGGGCGAATGCGACCTGGCCCTGGCCGGCGGCGTCACCGTGATGTCCGGCCCCAGCACCTTCGTCGAGTTCTCCCGCCAGCGCGGCCTCTCCGAGGACGGCCGCTGCCGCTCCTTCTCCGCCGAGGCCGGCGGCACCGGCTGGGCCGAGGGCGTGGGCCTCCTCCTCGTCGAGAAGCTCTCCGACGCCCGCCGCAACGGCCACCGCGTCCTCGCGGTGCTCCGCGGCTCCGCCGTCAACCAGGACGGCGCCTCCAACGGCCTGACCGCCCCCAACGGCCCCGCCCAGGAACGCGTCATCCAGCAGGCCCTCGCCAACGCCCGCCTCGCCCCGGCCGACGTGGACGCCGTCGAGGCCCACGGCACCGGCACCAGCCTCGGCGACCCCATCGAGGCCCAGGCCCTCCTCGCCACCTACGGCCAGGACCGCGCCGAGGACCGCCCGCTCTACCTGGGCTCCCTCAAGTCCAACATCGGCCACTCCCAGGCCGCGGCCGGCGTCGGCGGCGTCATCAAGATGATCCAGGCCATGCGGCACGGCACCCTGCCCCGCACCCTGCACGCCGAGAACCCGTCCCCGCACATCGACTGGGACACCGGCGCCGTCGAACTCCTCACCGAAGAGGTCCCCTGGCCCGAGACCGGTGCCCCGCGCCGCGCCGGCGTCTCCTCCTTCGGCATCAGCGGCACCAACGCCCACGTGATCATCGAGCAGGCCCCCGCCACCCCGGAACCGGCCCCCCAGGCCGCCCCGGAACGCCCCGCCGGCACCGGCGTCCTGCCCTGGATCCTCTCCGCCAAGGACGAGGGCTCCCTCCGCCTCCAGGCCCGCCGCCTCCACACCCACCTCACCGCGGCCCCGGAGACCGCGGCCGCCGACACCGGCCTCTCCCTCGCCACCACCCGAGGCGCCCTGGAGCACCGCGCCGCCGTCCTCGGCGGCGACCGCACCACCCTCCTCGACGCCCTCGACTCCCTCGCCAACGGCACCGACACCCCCGGCGTCCTGCGCTCCGGCGGCCCCCGCCGCGGCAAGACCGCCTTCCTCTTCACCGGCCAGGGCAGCCAGCGCCTGGGCATGGGCCGCGAGCTGTACGAGACCTCCACGGTCTTCGCCCACGCCCTCGACGAGGTCTGCCGCCACCTCGACACCGAGCTGGTCCTCCCCGTCAAGCGGGTGCTGTTCGCCCCCGCCGACTCCGCGGACTCCGCGCTCATCGACCAGACGGCCTTCACCCAGGCCGCCCTGTTCGCCGTCGAGGTCGCCCTGTTCCGCCTCGCCGAACACCACGGCATCACCCCGGACTACCTCCTGGGCCACTCCATCGGCGAGGTCACCGCCGCCCACCTGGCCGGGGTCCTCGACCTCGCCGACGCCTGCGCCCTGGTCGCCGAACGCGGCCGCCTCATGCAGGCCGCCCGCGACGGCGGCGCCATGGCCGCCCTCGAAGCCGGCGAGGAGGAGGTGCGCTCCCTCCTGGAGGACTACGACTACGACGCCGTGGCCATCGCCGGCATCAACGGCCCCCGTGCCACCGTCATCTCCGGAGACGCCCCCCTCGTCGACGAGATCACCGAGGTGTGGCGCCGCCAGGGCCGCAAGACCAAGCGGCTCCCCGTCAGCCACGCCTTCCACTCCCCGCACATGGACGAGGTCCTGGAGGAGTTCCGCGGCGTCGCCGAGGGCCTCACCTTCCACCCGCCGAAGATCCCCGTCGTCTCCAACGTCACCGGCGTCCTCGCCACCACCGAACAGCTCACCTCCCCCGACTACTGGGCCGGCCACATCCGCGAGGCCGTCCGCTTCCACGACGGCATCCGCTACCTGGAGGCCCAGGGCGTCACCGACTACCTGGAGTTCGGCCCCGACGGCGTCCTCACCGCCATGGCCCAGAACTGCCTGGAGGGCGAAGCCGGACTCCTCGTCCCGCTGCTGCGCTCCGGCCGCCGCGAGGCCGACACCGTGGCCGCCGCCCTCACCGGCGCCGTCCTGCGCGGTGCCCGCCCCGACTGGGCCGCCTTCTACCCCGGCGCCCGCCGCACCGACCTGCCCACCTACGCCTTCCAGCACGGCCGCTACTGGCTGGAGGCCCCGGACACCCCCGGCGACGCCGAGGGCTTCGGGATCGCCGCCGCCGGCCACCCGCTGCTCGGCGCGGCCGTCCGGGTCGCCGACCGCGACGCCTACCTCCTCACCGGACGCCTCTCCCGCCGCACCCACCCCTGGCTCGACGGACACGCCGTCCACGGCACCGTCCTGCTGCCCGCCACCGGCCTCCTCGAACTGGCCTTCCGGGCCGCCGAACAGGTCGGCTGCGACCGCGTCGAGGAACTGACCCTGTCCGCCCCGCTGGTCCTCCCCGAGAAGGCCGGCCTCCAGCTCCAGATCGTCGTCGGCGAACCGGAGGCCGACGGCAGCCGCTCCGTCTCCTTCCACACCCGCCCCGACGGCACCGACGGCGCCGACACCCCCTGGAACCTGCACGCCGAAGGCCGCCTCGGCACCGGCACCACCCCCGCCGAAGGACTCCTCGCCTGGCCCCCGGCCGGCGCCACCGAGGTCACCCTCGACGGGGTCTACGACCGGCTCGCCGACTCCGGCTACGGCTACGAGGGCGCCTTCCGCGGCCTGACCCGCCTCTGGAAGGCCGGCGACGACCTCTTCGCCGAGGTCGTCCTCGGGGAGCAGCAGCGCGACCAGGCCCGCCGGTACGGCCTCCACCCGGCCCTGCTGGACGCCGCCCTGCACCCGCTGCTGCCCGGTGTCGCCGAGGAGGGCGGCACCTCCTGGCTGCCGTTCTCCTGGTCCGGCGTGGGCCTGCACGCCACCGGCGCCACCTCCCTGCGGGTCCGCCTGGCCCTCACCCGGCCCGGCGACGGCTCCCTGGAGGCCGCGCTGACCGTCGCCGACGCGGCGGGCAACCCGGTCGCCGGCGCCGAATCCCTGCTGCTGCGCCCGCTGTCCGCCGAGGCCCTCAAGGCCGCCCGCGACACCGGCCGCGACGGCCTCCTCAAGGTGGCCTGGAACGCCCTGCCCGCCCCGACCGGCACCCCCGGCACCGACGGCTGGGCCGTCCTCGGAGAGCCCACCCCGCTCGCGGGCGGCACCCTGCCCGCCCACTCCGGACCGGCCGCCCTGGCCGCCGAGGTCGCCGCGGGCACCCCCGCCCCGACCGTCCTGCTGCTGCCCGCCCTCCCCGAGAACGCGACCCCCGACAGCACCGGCAGCACCGACAGCACCGCCGACAGCTCGGGCAGCCTCCCGGAGCGGGCCCGCGCCGCGGTCCTGCGCACCCTGGAGACCGTCCAGGAATGGCTCGCGGCCGACGAACTCGCCGACACCCGGCTCCTCGTCACCACCCGCGGCGCCGTCGCCACCACCCCCGGCGAGGACGTCGGCGACCTGGTCCACGCCGGACTCTGGGGCCTGCTGCGGTCCGCGCAGTCCGAGAACCCGGGCCGCATCCAGCTG
The DNA here is from genome assembly GCF_040302735.1 of Streptomyces sp. NPDC097619. Taxonomy (NCBI): domain Bacteria; kingdom Bacillati; phylum Actinomycetota; class Actinomycetes; order Kitasatosporales; family Streptomycetaceae; genus Streptomyces; species Streptomyces sp. NPDC097619. Next base: position 18,022 of record NZ_JBEOSD010000053.1, read on the forward strand.
GTCGACCTCGACCCGGCGCAGGACGCCCCCGCCACCGACCGGGACCGGCTGCTCGCCGCCGCCGCGGCCGGCGGCGAACCGCAGACCGCGGTCCGCGCGGGCGCCCTCCTGGTGCCCCGCCTGGCCCGCGCCGAAGCCGCCGCGGACCTCCCGGCCCCCCGCTGGGACCAGGGCACCGTCCTGATCACCGGCGCGACCGGCGCCCTCGGCGCCGTCCTCGCCCGCCACCTCGTCACCGAACACGGCGCCCGCCGCCTGCTGCTGCTCAGCCGCCGCGGCGCGGACGCCCCCGGTGCCGCCCAACTCGCCGCCGAGATCGACGGACTCGGCGCCCACGCCGAGATCGCCGCCTGCGACGTCACCGACCGGGCCTCCCTCACCGCCGTCCTGGACGCCATCCCGGCCGCACACCCGCTCACCGCGGTCGTGCACACCGCCGGCGTCCTGGAGGACGGGGTCACCGCCCAGCTCACCGCCGACCAGCTGGACCGCGTCCTGCGGCCCAAGGTCGACGCGGCCTGGCTGCTCCACGAGCTGACCCGGGACCTCGACCTGACCGCCTTCGTCCTGTACTCCTCGGTCGCCGGCCTCATCGGCACCGCGGGCCAGGCCAACTACGCGGCGGGCAACACCTTCCTGGACGCCCTGGCCGCCCACCGGCTGGCCCTGGGCCTGCCCGCCACCTCCCTGGCCTGGGGCCTGTGGGCCGAGGCCAGCGCCCTCTCCGGCGGCCTCGACCAGACCGACCTGCGCCGCCTGGCCAAGGTGGGCCTGCTGCCCCTGGGCACCCGGGACGCCATGGAGCTCTTCGACCGGGCCCCCGTCACCGGGGAACCCGTCCTGGCGGTCAGCCGCCTGGACGCCGCGGCCCTGCGGGGCCGGGGCGAGGACCTTCCCGCCGTCCTGCGGGCCCTCGCCGGACCCGCCCGGCGCCGCACCGCCACCGCCGCGGCGGCCGGCACCGCGGCCGGGGAGGCCCCGCTCGCCGAACGCCTCGCCGCCCTCTCCGACCTGGAGCGGCAGCGGGCCCTCACCGACCTGGTCCGGGCCCAGGTCGCGGCCGTCCTCGGACACGCCGACCCCGGCGGGATCGAGGCCGACCGCGCCTTCCAGGAGCTCGGCTTCGACTCCCTGACCGCGGTGGAACTCCGCAACCAGCTCAACCGGGCCACCGGCCTCCGGCTGCCCACCACCCTGGTCTTCGACCACCCCAACCCGCAGGCCCTCGCCGCGCACCTGCTCGGCGAACTGGCCCTGGAGGACACCCAGGGCTCCGCGGCCGACCCGGTCCTCGCCCCGCTCGCCGGACTGGAGGCCGCCATCGCGGCCGCCGGCCCCGACGCCGAGGCCCAGGACCTGATCACGGCCCGGCTCCGGGAACTCCTCAAGGCCGCCGAGTCCGTCGGCGCCCCGGCCGGCGGCCCCGGCCTCCTCGCCGAGGAGGAGCAGGACCTCGACACCGCCAGCGACGAGGAGCTCTTCGCGCTCCTGGACGAGCTCGAGTGACCCGCCGCCCGGCGGCACCCGCCGCCCCCACAGCAACCGCACCCTTCACTTCCCGGGAGAATTCACGTGGCTGACGAGGTACAACTCCGCGAATACCTCAAGAGGGCCATCGCCGACGCACGGGACGCCCGCAAGCGCCTGCGCGAGGTCGAGGACAAGGAGCAGGAGCCGATCGCGATCGTCTCCATGGCCTGCCGCTACCCGGGAGGCGTCTCCTCCCCCGAGGACCTGTGGAAGCTGGTCGCCGACGGCGTCGACGCCGTCTCCGGCTTCCCCGAGAACCGGGGCTGGGACACCGAGCGCCTCTACGACCCGGCCCCCGAGCAGGTCGGCACCAGCTACTCCCGCGAGGGCGGCTTCCTCCACGACGCCGACGAGTTCGACCCCGAACTGTTCGGGATGTCCCCGCGCGAGGCCCTGGCCGCCGACCCCCAGCAGCGCCTACTGCTGGAGGCGGCCTGGGAGACCTTCGAGCGGGCCGGCATCGACCCCGTCTCCCTCAAGGGCACCCGTACCGGCGTCTTCACCGGCGTCATGTACAACGACTACGGCTCCCGCCCCCACCTGCCCCCGGAGGGCTTCGAGGGCTACCTGTTCAGCGGCAGCGCCGGCTCCATCGCCTCCGGGCGGGTGGCCTACACCTACGGCCTCGAAGGCCCGGCCGTCACCGTGGACACCGCCTGCTCCTCCTCGCTGGTGGCCCTGCACCTGGCCGCCAACGCGCTGCGCCGGGGCGAGTGCGAACTCGCCCTGGCGGGCGGGGTGACCGTCATGTCCACCCCGGTGGCCTTCATCGAGTTCTCCCGGCTCCGGGGCCTCGCCGCCGACGGCCGCAGCAAGTCCTTCTCCGCCGAGGCCGACGGCACCGGCTGGGCCGAGGGCGTGGGCCTGCTCCTCGTGGAGCGGCTGTCCGACGCCCGCCGCAACGGCCACCAGGTCCTCGCGGTGCTGCGCGGCTCCGCCGTCAACCAGGACGGCGCCTCCAACGGCCTGACCGCCCCCAACGGCCCCGCCCAGGAACGCGTCATCCGCCAGGCCCTCGTCCAGGGCGGCCTCACCCCCGCCGACATCGACGCGGTCGAGGCCCACGGCACCGGCACCCGCCTCGGTGACCCCATCGAGGCCCAGGCCCTGTTCGCCACCTACGGCAAGGACCGGCCCGAGGGCCGCCCGCTCTACCTGGGCTCCCTCAAGTCGAACATCGCGCACGCCCAGGCCGCGGCCGGCGTCGGCGGCATCATCAAGATGGTGCAGGCCATGGAGCACGGGGTGCTGCCCCGCACCCTGCACAGCGAGAACCCCACCACCCACGTGGACTGGGAGGACGGGTCCATCGCCCTCCTGAAGGAGGCCCGGCCCTGGCCGGAGACCGGCGCCCCGCGCCGGGCCGCCGTCTCCTCCTTCGGCTTCGGCGGCACCAACGCCCACGTCGTCATCGAGGAGCCGCCCGCCGTCGAGGTCGAGGAGACGCCCGAGGAGAGCCCGAAGGCCGTCCTCCCGGCGGTGCCCTGGCTGCTCTCGGGCAAGTCCGCGCAGGCCCTCCGCGACCAGGCCCGCCGCCTCCTGGACCGGCTCACCGAGGCCCCCGCCGACCCGCTGGACGTGGGCTTCACCCTGGCCACCGGCCGGGCCGCCCTCGACCACCGGGCCGTCGTCCTCGGCGCCGACACCGAGGAACTCCTCACCGGCCTGCGGGCCCTCGCCGAGGACACTGCCGCCCCCGGCCTCACCACCGGAATCCGCGTCAACGGCCGCACCGGTTTCCTGTTCACCGGTCAGGGCGCGCAGCGGGCGGGGATGGGGCGCGAGCTGTACGCGGCGTTCCCGGTGTTCGCCGAGTCCTTCGACGAGATCGCGGAGGTCCTGGATCCGCTGCTCGGTGGCTCGCTGACCGAGGTGATCGTTTCGGGGGAGGGGTTGGACGAGACGGGGTGGACCCAGCCGGCGCTGTTCGCCGTCGAGGTGGCCCTGTACCGGCTGGTCGAGTCCTGGGGTCTGACTCCGGACTTCGTGGCGGGTCACTCCATCGGTGAGCTGGCCGCCGCGCACGTGGCCGGGGTGTTCTCCCTGGCGGACGCGGCGAAGCTGGTCGCGGCCCGGGCCCGGTTGATGCAGGCCCTGCCGAAGGGCGGCGCCATGGTCGCCGTCCAGGCCACGGAGGACGAGGTCACCCCCCTCCTCGCCGGACTCGACGCCACGGTGGCCATCGCCGCCGTCAACGGCCCCGAGTCCGTGGTCCTCTCCGGCGCCGAGACCGAGGTCCTCGCCGTCGCCGCACAGCTGACCGAGCGGGGCCGCAAGACCAAGCGGCTCACCGTCAGCCACGCCTTCCACTCCCCCCTCATGGACCCCATGCTGGAGGAGTTCCGCACCGTCGCCGCGGGCATCGCCTACCAGGCCCCCCGCATCCCCGTGGTCTCCACCCTCACCGGAGACCTCGCCACCGGCGACGACCTGCGCACCCCCGAGTACTGGGCCGGCCAGGTCCGCGGCGCCGTCCGCTTCGCCGACGCCGTCCAGGCCCTCCGCGTCGAGGGCGCCACCACCCTCCTGGAGATCGGCCCCGACGGCATCCTCTCCGCCCTCGCCGAAGGCGCCGTACCGGCCCTGCGCCGCGGCCGCGACGAGCCCGCCACCCTGCTGGCCGCCCTCGCCGCCGTCTCCGTCCACGGCACCCCCGTGGACTGGCGGAGCCTGTACACGGGCACCGGCGCCGGCCTCACCGACCTGCCCACCTACGCCTTCCAGCGGCAGCGCTACTGGCTCGACCAGGAGCCCGTCGCCCCCGGCACCGACCCCTCCGGGCACCCCGTCCTCGGCTCGCCCATCACCGTGGCCGGGTTCAACCAGATCCTCTTCACCAGCCGGCTCTCCCTCAAGAGCCACCCCTGGCTCGCCGAACACATGGTCCTCGGCTCGCCCGTGCTGCCCGCCTCCGCGCTGGTCGAACTCTCCATCCACGCGGGCGACCTGATCGGCTTCCCCGACCTCGACGAGCTCAACCTCCAAGTCCCCCTGGTCCTCCCCGAGGAAGGCAACATCCAGATCCAGGTCCGGGCCGGCACCCCCGACGACACCGGCCGCCACTGCCTGTGCCTGTACTCCCGGCCCGACGACGGCGACGCCCCCTGGACCATGCACGCCGAGGGCTGGTACCTCACCGACGAGCCCGCCGACGCCACGCCCCCCGTCTGGGACGAGTCCGGCCCCGGCTGGACCACCGAGGTCGAACTCCCCGGCACCTTCGAGGCCGACGCCAGCCGCTACGGGCTCCACCCGCTGCTGCTGAACGCCGCCCTCCCGGTCCGCCCCGTCGACCCCGCCGCCGGCACCGTCGCCGTCGCCGCCGACTGGCACGGCGTCCGCCTGCACGCCACCGGCGCCACCGCCGTCCGGGCCCGCATCACCGAGACCGGCACCGACACCTTCTCCCTCCAGCTGGCCGACCACGCCGGCGACCTCGTCGCCTCCGTCGAGTCGATCGTCTTCCGGGAGGTCCCCAACGAGCAGTTCCGGCCCGCCGTCGGCGGCGACAGCACCGGCCGCGAATCCCTCTTCCACCTCGACTGGAACCCGGCCGCCCCGCAGGCCCCCGCCGACCCCCTGGCCTGGGCCGTCCTCGACCCCGGCCACCCCGACCGGTACCCCGACCCGGCGGCCGTCGCCGCCGCCGTCGCCACCGGCACCCGCGTCGACGCCGTCCTCCTCCCGTGGACCGCCGCACCCGCCGGGACCACCGTCCCCGACGCCGTGCACGAGGGCACCGGCCGCGCCCTGGCCTTCGTCCAGGAATGGCTCGACATCCCCGAACTGGAGCGCACCCGCCTGGTCGTCGTCACCTCCGGGGCGGTCGCCACCGCCCACGGCGAGGACGTCACCGACCTGCCGGCCGCCGCCGTCTGGGGCCTGATCCGCACCGCCCAGTCCGAGACCCCCGACCGCATCGTCCTCGTCGACGCCGACACCGCGCCGGCCACCCTCGCCGAGGACCCCACCGCCCTGACCGCCCTCGCCGCCACCGCCGAACCGCAGGCCGCCCTCCGCGGCGGCAAGGTCCTGCTGCCCCGGCTGCGCAAGGTCCCCGTCACCGAGGCCCCCGTCGCCGACGCCCCCGCCTGGAAGAGCGGCGGCACCGTCCTCGTCACCGGCACCGGCACCCTCGGCATCGAATTCGCTCGCTACCTCGTCGCCGAACACGGCGTCTCCCGACTCCTGCTGCTCTCCCGCAGCGGACCGGACGCCCCCGGCACCGCCGAGATCGTCGAGGACCTCGAACTCATCGGCGCCCACGTCACCGTCGCCGCCGTGGACGTCGCCGACCGCGACGCCCTCGCCGCAGCCCTCGCCGCCGTCCCCGCCGCACACCCCCTCACCGGCGTCGTGCACACCGCGGGCGTCCTCGACAACGCCCCCCTGGCCGCCCTCACCGAGGACCGCCTCGGCCCCGTCCTCCGACCCAAGGCCGACGGCGCCTGGCACCTGCACGACCTCACCCGCGACCTGGACCTGACCGCCTTCGTGGTCTTCTCCTCCACCGTCGGCGTCCTCGGCGGCCCCGGCCAGGCCAACTACGCCGCCGCCAACACCTTCCTCGACGCCCTGGCCGCGCACCGCCGCGCCCACGGCCTGCCCGCCACCTCCATCGCCTGGGGCCTGTGGGCCCTCGGCGGCATCAACGCCGGACTCGCCGAGAGCGACCTCAACCGCTTCGCCCGCAGCGGCTTCCGCCCCATCGCCCGCGTCGAGGGACTGTCCCTCTTCGACCGCGCCACCGCCGACGGCCGCGCCGCCCTCGTCGCCACCCCCATCGGCCTGGCCGCCGTACGGGCCCAGGACCGCGTCCCCGCGCTCCTGAGCACCCTCGCCGCACCCCACGGCCGCCGCACCGCCGGCGCCGGACCCTCCGCCGCGGGCGCCCCCGCCGCCGACCCGGCCGCCGAACTCGGCGCCAAGCTCGCCGCCCTCAGCGACATCGAACAGGAACAGCTCGTCCTCACCCTGGTCCGCGACACCGTCGCCGCCGTCCTCGTCCGCGGCGACGGCGACTCCATCGCCCCCGACCGCGCCTTCCAGGACCTCGGCTTCGACTCCCTCACCGCCGTGGACCTCCGCAACCGGCTCACCGCCGCCACCGGCATCAAGCTCCCCGGCACCCTCGTCTTCGACCACCCCACCCCGGCCGCCCTCACCGGCTACCTCCGCGGCCGGCTCGCCCCGCCCGCCCCCGACGCCCGGGAACTGATCAGCGCCGAACTCGACCAGATGGACGCCCTGCTGACCACCCTCCCCGCGGACGCCCGCGACCGGCAGGACGTCGCCGCCCGCCTGCGGGCCCTGCTGTCCCGCCTCGACGGGGCCGACGCCGCCCTCGAAGCGGCCCCCGCCGACGAAGACCCCGCCGACGCCCTCGCCTCGGCCTCCGTCGACGACCTCTTCAGCCTCATCGACAAGGAACTCGGCCGCCCGGCCCACTGACGACGACGCCCGAACCACCCCCGCCTGCCGCGCCCGAGGAGAGTGCAACACCCCATGTCCACGCCCAACGAAGAGAAACTCGTCGAATACCTCAAGCGGGTCACCGCCGACCTGCAGAAGGCCAACCGCCGGATCACCGAACTGGAGACCGCCGAGGCCGAACCCATCGCGATCGTCGGCATGGCCTGCCGCTTCCCCGGCGGCGTCGCCTCCCCCGAGGACCTGTGGCGACTCGTCGACACCGGCACCGACGCCATCACCGGCTTCCCCACCGACCGCGGCTGGGACCTCGACGCCCTCTACGACCCCGACCCGGCCCGCCCCGGCACCTCCTACACCCGCGAAGGCGGCTTCCTCCACGACGCCGCCCACTTCGACGCCGGGTTCTTCGGGATCTCCCCCCGCGAAGCCCTCGCCATGGACCCCCAGCAGCGCCTCCTCCTGGAGACCGCCTGGGAGGCCCTGGAACAGGCGGGCATCGACCCCGACACCCTCCGCGGCAGCCGCACCGGCGTCTTCGCCGGCGTCATCGAGCAGAGCTACCTCGGCCTCGACGGCCCCGAGGACTTCGAGGGCTACCTGCTGACCAGCAAGCTCAGCAGCGTCGCCTCCGGCCGCGTGGCCTACTCCCTCGGCCTGGAAGGCCCCGCGGTGTCCGTGGACACCGCCTGCTCCTCCTCCCTCGTCGCCCTGCACCTGGCCGTGCAGTCCCTGCGCACCGGCGAGTCCGACCTGGCCCTCGCGGGCGGCGTCACCGTCACCGCCACCCCCGGCGGCTTCGTGGACTTCGCCCGCCAGAGCGGACTCGCCCCCGACGGCCGCATCAAGTCCTTCTCCGCCGACGCCGACGGCACCTCCTGGTCCGAGGGCGTCGGCCTGCTCCTCGTCGAACGGCTCTCCGACGCCCGCCGCAACGGCCACCGCGTCCTCGCCGTCGTCCGCGGCTCCGCCGTCAACCAGGACGGCGCCAGCAACGGCCTCACCGCCCCCAACGGCCCCTCCCAGGAACGCGTCATCCGCCAGGCCCTCGCCGACGCCCGCCTCACCACCGCCGACGTCGACGCCGTCGAGGCCCACGGCACCGGCACCCGCCTCGGCGACCCCATCGAGGCCACCGCCCTCCTCGCCACCTACGGCCAGGGCCGCCCCGAGGGCCGCCCCCTCTACCTGGGCTCCCTCAAGTCCAACATCGGCCACACCGTGGCCGCCGCCGGCGTCGGCGGCATCATCAAGATGGTGCAGGCCATCGACCACGGAGTCCTGCCCCGCACCCTGCACCTCACCGAGCCCACCCCCATGGCCGACTGGGACTCCGGCGCCGTCGAACTCCTCGCCGAGGCCCGCGCCTGGCCCGACACCGGCCGCGCCCGCCGCGCCGCCGTCTCCTCCTTCGGCGTCAGCGGCACCAACGCCCACGTCATCATCGAGCAGCCCCCGGCCCGGGAAGAGACCGCCCCCACCGCGGACACCACCCTGCCCGTGATCCCCTGGACCGTCTCCGCGAAGACCGCCCAGGCCCTGCGCGCCCAGGCCGCCCGCCTCCTCGACCACCTCACCGAAGGCCCCGCCGCCGGCACCGACCCGACCTCCGTCGGCTACTCCCTGGCCACCGGCCGCGCCGCCCTCGACCACCGGGCCGTCATCCTCGGCGCCGACCGCGAGGAACTCCTCACCGGCCTCCGCGCCCTCGCCGAGGACACCACCGCCCCCGGCCTCGCCACCGGCATCCGCACCGGCGGCCGCACCGCCTTCCTCTTCACCGGCCAGGGCGCCCAGCGCACCGGCATGGCCGAGGAGCTGTACACCGCCTTCCCCGCCTTCCGGCAGGCGTACGACGAGGTCACCGCCGCCTTCGACCCCCACCTCGACGGCTCCCTCCGCAAGGTCGTCACCTCGGGGGAGGGACTCGACGACACCGGCTGGACCCAGCCGGCGCTGTTCGCCGTCGAAGTGGCCCTCTACCGCCTCGTCACGTCCTGGGGCGTGACCCCCGACTTCGTCGCCGGCCACTCCATCGGCGAGCTGGCCGCCGCGCACGTCGCCGGAGTGTTCTCCCTCGACGACGCCGCGAAGCTGGTCGCCGCCCGGGCCCGCCTGATGCAGGCCCTCCCCGAGGGCGGCGCCATGGTCGCCGTCCAGGCCGGCGAGGACGAGGTCACCCCCCTCCTCACCGGACTCGAGACCAAGGTCACCGTCGCCGCCGTCAACGGAGCCCGCTCCGTGGTCATCTCCGGCGCCGAGACCGAAGTCCTCGCCATCGCCGCGCAGCTGACCGAGCAGGGCCGCAAGACCAAGCGGCTCACCGTCAGCCACGCCTTCCACTCCCCGCTCATGGACCCCATGCTCGCGGAGTTCCGGAAGACCGCCGACACCCTCACCTACCACGCCCCCCGCATCCCGGTCGTCTCCACCCTCACCGGCCGCACCGCCACCGGCACCGACCTGCGCACCGGCGCCTACTGGGCCGACCAGCTGCGCGGCGCCGTCCGCTTCGCCGACGCCGTCACCACCCTCGCCGGCCAGGGCGTCACCCGCACCCTCGAACTCGGCCCCGACGGCGTCCTCACCGCCCTCGCCGCCGAACTCGTCCCGGCCCCCGTCGCCCTGCTGCGCGCCGGCCGCCCCGAAGCCCTGACCGCCGTCGCCGCCCTCGGCCGCCTGCACCAGCAGGGCGTGCCGGTCGACTGGGAGGGCTTCTACCGCGGCACCGGCGCCCACCGCGTCGACCTCCCCACCTACGCCTTCCAGCACCAGCGGTTCTGGGTCGCCGCCGCCCCCGCCGTCGACGCCGCCGGACTCGGCCTCACCGCCACCGGTCACCCGCTGCTCGGTGCCGCCGTCACCGTCGCCGGCACCGACCAGTACGTGTTCACCAGCCGCCTCTCCGTCCGCACCCACCCCTGGCTGGCCGACCACACCGTCGCGGGCGCCACCGTGCTCCCCGCCGCGGCCCTGGCCGAACTCGCCGTCCGCGCCGGAGACGAGCGGGGCGCCACCGTCCTCGACGAACTCGTCCTCGACGCCCCCCTGGTGGTACCGCCCGGCACCACCCTCCAGCTCCAGGTCCACCTCGGCCCCGCCGACCAGGACGGCCGCCGCACCGTCACCGTGCACAGCCGCCCCGACGACACCGACGCCCCCTGGACCGCCCACGCCCGCGGCCTCCTCGGCCAGGCCGCCCCCACCACGCCCCCCACCCTCACCACCTGGCCGCCCGGCGGAGCCGAAGAGGTCCCCCTCGACGGACTCCACGCCGGCCGCGCCGACGCCGGACTCGGCTACGGCCCCGCCTTCCAGGGCCTCACCGCCGCCTGGCGCCGCGGGGACGAACTCTTCGCCGAGGTCCACCTCCCCGACGGCGCCGCCGACCCGGCCGGGTTCCTCCTGCACCCCGCCCTCCTCGACGCCGCCCTGCGCCCCCTGTCCGCCGAGGCCCCCGGCGCCCCCGCCACCACCCACTGGCGCGGCCTCCGCGTCCACGCCACCGGCGCCACCGCCCTGCGGGTCCACCTCGCCCCCGGCGACTCCGGCTGGACCCGGGCCCTGCTCACCGACCCGGCCGGGCAGCCCGTCGCCACCGTCGACGCCCTCACCACCGGCACCCTCGACACCGCGGCCCTCACCGCCGCCGCCGACCGGCACGCCGACTCCCTCTTCCACATCGAGTGGACCCCGCTGGCCCTGCCCGCGGCGGCCCCCGCCCCGATCCCCGTCCTCGGCGAAGGCGGCGCCTTCGCCACCCCCGCCGACGTGGCCGCCGCCGTCACCGCCGGCCGCCCCGTCCCCCTGGTCCTCACCCACCTGGACCCGCCCGCCGCCGGCTCCCTGCCGGGCGCCGTCCACGAGGCCACCGGCCGCGCCCTCGCCCTCGCCCGGGAATGGCTGGCCCTGGAAGCCCTGGAGGACACCCGACTCGCCGTCGTCACCTCCGGAGCCGTCGCCGCCGACCCCGGCGAGGACGTCACCGACCTCACCGGCGCCGCCGTCTGGGGCCTGCTGCGCTCCGCCCAGTCCGAGGCCCCCGGCCGCATCACCCTCATCGACACCGACGGCGACGGCGCGGCCGTCACCGGCCCGGAGGTCGACCCGGGCACCCCTCTGGCCGCCCTGGCCGCCTCCGGCGAACCCCAGGCCGCCCTCCGCGCCGGCCGCGCCCGCGCCCCCCGCCTCACCCGCAGCCCCGCCCCCACGACGGCCGCCGACGCCACCGTCTGGAACCCCGAGGGCACCGTCCTGATCACCGGCGGCACCGGCAGCCTCGGCGGCCACATCGCCCGCCGCCTCGTCACCGAACACGGCATCCGCCACCTCCTCCTCACCAGCCGCCGCGGCCCGGACGGACCCGGCGCCCGCGAGCTCACCGAGGAGCTCACCGCCCTCGGCGCCGCCGTGACCGTGGCCGCCGTCGACGCCGCCGACCACGACGCCCTCGCCGCCGCCCTCGCCGTGATCCCCGCCGACCGCCCCCTCACCGGAGTGGTCCACGCGGCCGGCGTCCTCGACGACGGCCTGATCGCCTCCCTCACCCCGGACCGCCTGGCCGCGGTCCTCCGCCCCAAGGCCGACGCGGCCTGGAACCTGCACCGCCTCACCCAGGACGCCCCGCTCACCGCCTTCGTCCTGTTCTCCTCGATCGCCGCGGTCGTCGGCGGCCCCGGCCAGGGCAACTACGCCGCCGCCAACCTCTTCCTCGACGCCCTCGCCGAGCACCGGCACGCCCACGGCCTGCCCGCCACCTCCGTGGCCTGGGGCCTGTGGCAGCAGAGCGGCGGCATGAGCGGTCACCTCGGCGAGGCCGACCTCCACCGCATCGCCCGCAGCGGCTTCCTCCCGGTGCCCTGGGAACAGGGCCCCGCCCTCCTCGACGCGGCCCTCGCCCTGGGACGCCCGGCCGTCGTCGCCACCCCCATGGACATCGCCGTCCTCCGCGAACAGCCCGGCAAGACCCCCGTGGTACTGGGCTCCCTGGTCCGCACCCCGTCCCGCCGCGAAGCCGCCGCCGACGGCGCCGGCGCGGGGGAGTCCCTCGCCGAGCTGCTGACCGGACTCGAGGGCGAGGCCCGCGAACAGGCCGTGCTCGACGCGGTCCTCGCCGCCGTCGCCGGAGTCCTCGGACACCCCGACACCTCCGCCGTCGAGCCCTCCCGGGAGCTCGCCAAGCTCGGCATCGACTCCCTCACCTCGGTGGAGCTCCGCAACCGGCTCGGCGCCCTGACCGGCTCCAAGCTGCCCGCCACCCTGGTCTTCGACCACCCCACCCCGGCCGCCCTGGCCGCGGTGGTCTCCGCCGAACTCGCCTCCGAGGGCGCCGCCGGCACCGCGACCGCCCGGGCCGTCGACTTCGCCACCGAGATCGCGCTCGCCGAGGACGTCGTCCCCGCCGCCGAGGTGGTCACCGTCGCCGAGGACCCGGACGAGGTCCTCCTCACCGGAGCCACCGGCTTCCTCGGCGCCTTCCTCCTCCGCGAGCTGCTGCGCACCACCTCGGCCCGGATCCACCTGCTGGTGCGGGGGGCCGACCGGGCGGACGCCCTGGCCCGGCTCCGGTCCAACATGGAGTTCTACAAGCTGTGGGACGAGGTGGACCCGGCCCGGCTGAACCTGCTGCTGGGCGACCTGGCCGAGGAGCGGCTGGGCCTGACGGAGGAGCAGTTCGACGAGCTGGCCCGGACCGTGGACGTGGTCTACCACAACGGGGCGAAGGTGCACTGGCTGCACCCGTACACCGCGCTGCGGGACGCCAACGTCGCGGGCACGGTGGAGGTGCTGCGGCTCGCGGCCCGGCACCGCACGGTCCCGGTGCACTACGTGTCCACCGTCGGCGTCTTCGACGGGGTCATCGAGGAGGGCGTCGCGCTGCGGACGACCGACCCGACGGGCCCCGCGGAGAACCTGCCCAGCGGCTACCTCCAGAGCAAGTGGGTGGCCGAGCAGATCGTCGGGATCGCCCGGGAGCGCGGCCTGCCGGTGAACGTGTACCGGGTGGACGTGATCTCCGGGGACACCGTGAACGGCGCCTGCCAGACCAAGGACTTCGTCTGGCTGAGCCTGAAGGGCATCCTCCAGTCCGGGGCCGTGCCGGCCACCGGCGGCGGACGCTTCCACCTGCTGCCCGTGGACTACGTCAGCGGGGCCATCGTGGCGGTCTCCCGGCGGGCGGCCTCCTCCGGCGGCACCTTCCACCTGTTCAACCAGAGCTCGCTGAGCCTGGGTCAGAGCGTGGAGTTCCTCCGCGGCCTCGGGTACGGGCTGGAGGAAGCCGGCTGGGAGGAGTGGAGCGAGCGGGTGCGGGCCGACCGCGGGAACGCGCTCCAGCCCCTGCTGCACGCCTTCGAGATGATGACCTCCGACACCGACGGCTTCTACCCGCCGATCGACACCACGGAGACCGAGCGGGCCCTGGAGGGCACGGGCATCGTCTGCCCGCCGCTGACCGCGGAGCTGTTCGCCCGGTACGTGGACTTCTTCGTCGAGGCCGGGCACTTCCCGGCCGCTCCGGCGGCGGAGGTGCCCGCGGCCGCCTGAGCGGCGGCCTGACGACGCGACAGCACGACGGCACGACGGCACGACAGCACGACGGCCGGACGTCCGGACGACCTGCGCGGGCGGGGCCCCCGAGGGAACACCTCGGGGGCCCCGCCCGCGTTGTCGCGTGTGCCGCCGGTGACCGCCGGCGGCCATCGGGGCGGGGCGTGCGGCCGGCCGGTTATTCCCTTGCGAAACCTCATCGTCCGTTTCAAGACAGCATTGCACGATCTCGTAGCCGCCCGCCCCCCTCGAAAAAACCAGCGAGGCGGTTTCTTAATGGGGCGAGTGGGGCCCTGAGAGGGGCGAGGGGCTCCGGCGCGCCGCCTTGCCCCCGTCGGTCCACCGCCCCGCCGATCCGGGCCCGTACGGGCCTTCAGGGGTCAGGAGCCTTGATTTGCAACGAAGTTGCCTGGTCTGTTCGGGGTTGCCGGCCTTCCCGGTCGCACAGTCGGCCGCGAGTTCGTAGGGGGCGGCGGATTTGGCGCAGACTTGTCGCCCCGCCTCCGTTGACGATTTAACAGACCATCCGTGCGGTATTGTGAGAGAGGTTCCGGGGTTGCTCCGTAGTGAGCAGCCGGAAACTCCCGGGGATCCGCACTCCCCGGAGAGTCGGAACTGGCCAATGGATAAGAAACGCACCGCGCCCGACCGTCCCAGGCAAATGAAAAGGACCCCGGGAGACCGGGGATTCCGCTCCGACCGGTGTCGGCAGGCGCGTACGTCAGTGCTCTGAAGTCATTCCTCGTGAGCCCGCTCCCGCGGGAATCGTCCGAGCCGCACGCAGGACGCCCCCGCGGTGCCGCAGAAAAAGCAAAGGGAAGTGCACATGGGTAAGTTCGCTGGTAAGAAGGCCGTGGTCATCGGTGGTACGCACGGCATGGGTCTCGCGACCGTCAAGGCTCTCCTCGACGGCGGTGCGGAGGTCCTTCTGACCGGTCGGAACGAGCAGAACATCGAGGCCGCCACCGCGGAGCTGAAGGGCTCCCCGGTCCACGTCGTCCGCTCGGACGCCTCCGACCTCGCCGCCATCGAGGCCCTGGGCGCCGTGGTCACCGAGAAGCTCGGCAGCTTCGACTACCTCTTCATGAACGTCGGCATGTCCAAGCTCCAGCCGCTCCTGGACACCACCGAGGAGCTGTACGACCAGCACTTCGACCTCAACACCAAGGGCGTCTTCTTCACCGTCAAGCAGCTGGTCCCCGCCATCCGCGAGGGCGGCGCCATCGTCTTCACCACCTCCGTGGCCACGCTCATGGGCTACAGCGGCATGGCCGTCTACTCGGCCTCGAAGGCCGCCGTGAAGTCCTTCACCCAGGTGCTCGCCGCGGAGCTGCTGCCGCGCGGCATCCGCGTCAACGCGGTCGCCCCGGGCTTCACCGACACCCCCACGATGGGCGTGGTCGGCCTGTCCGCCGAGGAGCGCGAGGCCTTCATGAAGGCCGGCGACGAGGCCACCCCGATGAAGCGCCACGGCACCCCCGAAGAGGTCGCCGCCGCCCTCCTCTTCCTCGCCCACGACGCCACCTTCACCACCGGCATCGAGCTCGCGGTGGACGGCGGCATCGGTCAGAGCCTGGTCGGCTGACCCCTTCCGGGGCCCCGCCCCGGCCGACCACACGCTTCGGAGAAATCAGCCGGGGCATAAGGGAATACGCACAGGATCGGCACCCCGGCCGGTGTCCGCGGATCATCTCGCGGACACCGGCCGGGGTGTTGTGCCCTCATTTCTGCCATGGAATTGCGGCCTCATGATCAGCCGTATACCGGAGGGTGGGAATCCACGGACGGTGAAGCCATGGCCGTTGGTAGATTCCGGTCAGTGCCAGCGGAGATTTGGCGAATTCACACCAGTCCCGCGCACGGACCTGCAGTGGCGTCCGGCCCAGCTCCCACGCCGTTTCGGGCGTCCCGTCGGCCTCCATCAAGAAGGAATCTCTGTGAATCGTCATGGCGGAAAGAACACGTTTGCATCCGATCGGAAGATAGGACGCCGGTCCATCCTGAAGGCGGCCGGCGCGACCGCGCTCGCCTCCTCCCTCGGCGCCGTCGCCGCCTCCGAAGCCTCGGCCACCGAGGACATCGTCTGGGACGCCATCGTCATCGGCGCGGGCTACGCCGGCGGCACCGCCGCCCGCGAACTGGCCGCCCGCGGCATGAACGTCCTCGTGCTGGAGGCCCGGAACCGGGTCGGCGGCCGCATCTGGACCGGCACCTTCGCCGGCGAGCAGGTCGAGATCGGTGGCGGATGGTTCGGTCCCGGCCAGACCCACGTCGCCGCCGAGCTGCAGCGCTACAACATCACCACCAGCCACGACGTGGCCCCCACCCGCGCGGTCATGCCCGCGGCCACCGGCTTCACGAGCCAGTCCCCGACGGACGCCTTCGGTCACCTCGGCACGCTGTTCGGCCAGTTCTACGCGGGCTCCGAGAACTACTTCGAGCACCCCCTGGACCCGCTGTACCGCGCCGACCTGCTCCAGAACATCGACCCGGTGTCCCTCTCGGCCCGGCTGGCGCAGCTCAACCTCTCCGCCACCGACCAGAAGTGGATCAACGGCTCCACCTCGGTGTTCGCGGGCGGCCCCAGCTCCACCGGCGGCCTCACCGGCATGGCCCAGTGGTACCAGCTTGCCGGCGGCACCTACGACGGCTTCCTCTCCACGATGAGCCTGAAGCCGCAGGGCGGCATGATCTCCGTGCTCAACGCGATGTTCGCGGGCGCGGGCGCCACCGTCCGCTACAACTCCCAGGTCACCTCCGTGGCCCAGGAGAGCGGCCGCGTCAAGGTCAAGCTGGCCACCGGCCAGACCTACAAGGCCGAGGTCGCCGTCGTCGCGGTCCCGGTCAACCTCTGGAAGACGATCACCTTCGCCCCCGGCCTGCCGACCGCGCACGCGGACGCCGCCACCGAGGGCGTCGGCGTCCCGCACGCCACCAAGATGTGGCTCAAGGTCCGCGGCGTCTCCGACGCCGTGTACGCCCAGGCCCCCGAGGGCTCGCCGATCCTCATGATGCTGCCCCAGAAGCAGCTCGCCGACGGCGACCGCCTGTACGTGGCCTTCGCCGGCACCAGCCTCGACACCAACAGCCCCACCGCGGTCCAGAACGCCGTCCGCGGCCTGGTCCCCGAGGCCACCGTCATCGACCACAAGGCGATGAAGTGGGGCGCCGACGCCTTCGCCAAGGGCGGCTGGGGCCTCCGCAGGCCGACCCAGCTGCTCCGTCAGCTCCCCGCCATCCAGCAGCCGCACGGCCGCGTGGTGTTCGCGGGCGCCGACATCGCCAGCGGCTGGTACGGGGCCTTCGTCGAGGGCGCCATCGAATCCGGCTTCCGCGCCGCGCAGCAGGCCGCGGTCATCGCCCCCTGACCGGGGCACCGCGCACGACGGTCCGGCCCTGAGCCGGACCCCGACGGGCCGGGACGCGCGACGGACAGGGGCCGCCGCGATCCCGCCCACCCGGTGACGGGCCGGGGCCCCCGCAGCCTGCGGGGGCCCCGGCCCGTCCGCCGTTCCCGAGACCGACGATGAACTGCTTCATGCAGGTCATCACGGCCACGGCCACGGCCACGGGCACGGGCACGGGCACACGGAAGCACCCCCACCGGGCGGTTCAGGTGGGGGTGCTTCCGTGGTGCGGTGAGGCTCAGGCCGCGTCGTCGGACGGGGCCCCGCCCGCCAGGGCGATCATGATCGCCTCAGTGGGGCAGACATCGAGGACGTTGCGCGCCGACTGCACGTCCTCGGGGTCGTCGAGCTCCGTCTTGACCGCGACCGCGTACCCCTCGGGCACGACCTTGAACAGCTTCGGGTACATGGCCTCGCAGGTACCCGCGCCGGTGCACACGGTGTGGTCCACGCCGAGCGTGTGGCTCATCCCAGACCCCCGCTCACCGGCCGCCGGTGCCGTACAGGTCCACCGGAAGGTGGGGGAGGCTGCGCAGCAGCCAGTTGTCCTCGAAGTGGATCTCCTCGCGGGGGACCGCCAGCCGCATCTTCGGGAACCGGTTCAGCAGCGCGGGCACCGCGATGCCGGTCTCCAGGCGGGCCAGGGCCGCGCCCATGCAGTTGTGCAGACCGTGCCCGAGGGCCAGGTGCCGCGGACCCTGACGCGTGATGTCCAGACTGCGCGGGTTGAGGTACTGCTCCGGGTCGTGGTTGGCCGACTGGAGGCCGGCCACCACCGGAGTACCGGCGGGGATGGCGACCCCGCCCAGCTCCAGGTCCTCCTTCGCGAGGCGGAACAGGCCGACGCAGAACGCGCCGTCGTAGCGGAGGAACTCCTCCACCGCACCCGGGGTCAGCTCCGGCTTCTCGACGAGCAGCCGCTGCTGGTCCGGGTGATCCAGGAGACCGAGCACCGCCGAGCCGATCAGGTTCCGGGTGGTGTCGATGCCCGCCATGATCATCAGGGCGACCATCGAGACCAGCTCGTCCTCGGTGAGCCGGTCCTCGCCGTCCCGCGCCTGGATGAACACCGAGGTGAGGTCCTCACCCGGGTTCTTGCGCTTCTCGACGATGAGCTCCCGCCCGTACGTGACGATCTCCTCGAACGCCGCGTCCACCTCGGCCGCGTTGTTCGGGTTCTCCGGGTCGGCGTGGAAGGCCCGCTCGATCGCGTGGAGCATGTCACGGAACCGGTCCAGCGGGAAGCCGAGGATCTCGCCCGTCACGTCCGCGGGGATCTTCCCCGCGAAGTCCATGACGTCCGGGTTCTCGGACTTCGCCAGCTCGTCCAGGGCCTCGTTGACGATGCGGTCCACGGGCTCCTTCCACAGCGCGGCGCGCCGCGGCGTGAACGCGCCCATCGCGAGCTTGCGCACGCGGGTGTGGTCCGGCGGGTCGAGGACGGTGAGGATGCGCCCGATGAGGGTGTCACCCCCGAATATCATCCCCGACTTCTTGAACTCCTCGCTGCCCCAGAGAGCACCGTCATTGCTGAACCGCTGGTCGCTCATGAGCGACTTGACGTCCTCGTACCGGGAGAGGAACACCATCGGGACATCCCCGACGGGAAAACGGAACGAATGGACCGGAGAATTCACGCGCAGCCAGTCGTACACGGAGTACGGGTCCTGGTAGTAAGCGGAATCGAAGAGTGCCGGCGCCTCTTGGGCGGTAGTCATGCCTGATCTCCTGGATAGGACCCGTCAGATGTAGTCGGTGCGCGGTTCGAGGCCCAGCAGCACGCGGCCGTGGACCTCCAGGGAGCTGACCGGGGTCAGCAGGCCGTGCAGCGAGAGCGCGACGATGTCGCGGTACGCGCGCTGGAAGTGGTTGCTGCGCAGGATCGTGGAGGCCGAGCTGATGTTGAACAGGGTCTCCACGGCCTCCTTGGTGCTCTGCACCACGTAGCCGACCTGCCCGCGGATCTCGGCCTTCTCCTCGACGGTGAGCTTCTCGCCGAGGTCCTCGCGGCCCTGGATGACCGACAGCCACTCCTTGGACAGCGCGTCCGCGGCGGCGATCTTGTTCGCCGCGACGGCCAGCTGCACCTGGGTGTAGGGGTGCTGCGCCTGGTCGGTCCACTCGGTGTAGGTGACCGGCTTGCCGTGCACCTTCTCCTTGAACAGCTCCAGGGCGGCCTTGGCCAGACCGATGTACACCGGGGCGCAGGTCGCCAGGATGTAGCTGGTCAGGTTGTAGTTGCGGCCGTTGAGGTCGGCGTTCCAGCGGTCCCGGGTGGAGGCGTCGTACACGGAGACGTCGACCACGCGGTGGTGCGGGACGAAGACGTCCTTCGCCGTGGAGGTGGCGCTGCCGGTACCGGCCGCACCGAAGACGTCCCAGTCGTCGCCGACCGTCACGTCCTCGCGGGGCACGATCGCGAACAGCTCCTCGTGCGTGCCGTCCTCCCGCTCCACGATGGCCGCGTGCACGTTCCACTGCGAGCCGCCGACGCCGGTGTTGAACCGCCAGCTGCCGTTGAGGATGTAGCCGCCGTCCGTCGGCGTGAGGGTGCCCGACGGGGTGAAGCCGCCGGAGATCCGCACGGAACCGTTGGCGAAGATCTCCTCCTGCGCCTTGTCCGGGTACAGCGTGGCGATCCACGCGGTGGACACCCAGACCATCGAGACCCAGCCGGAGGAGCCGCAGCCGCGGGCGATCTCTGCCAGGACCTCCGCCTGGTCGGCCACCGGCAGGTCGAGCCCGCCGAAACGCTCCGGAACGGCGATCCGGAACACCCCGGCCTTTTCGAGAAGCTCGATGTTTTCGTCCGTGAGGCGGCGGTTCCCCTCGATTTCGGCACCCCTGCTGCGCAGGACGGGAATCGCCTCCCGAACGGCCTCGAGAACGGTAGCGGTGGCGTTGCCAGACGTGCCCATATTCCCTCCGGGGAATCATCAATATTGATTAATCTGTTCTGCCCTGTCGGCGTGCGACGTGGGTAACCATAGCTATTCGGGTCTCATTTGCATTCCACTCGGCAGTAACCCCCCGACCACCGCCGAAACCCCCTCCGCCCCCACAAACGGATCACCCACCCCTGACCGGTTTCCACCCCCCACCCAGCACCACGGACAACGTCGCGACCAACCACCCACGTACGCGGCGCCGCGAGGCCCCCTGTCCAGGGGCGCGGGGAACTGCGCGAGCAACCAGGGACGGCCCGCACGTACGCGGCGCCGTGAGCTCCCCTGTCCAGGGGCGCGGGGAACTGCGCGAGCAACCAGGGACGGCCCGCACGTACGCGGCGCCGTGAGGTCCCCTGCTCAGGGGCGCGGGGAACTGCGCGAGCAACCACCCACGACCGGCACGCACTCGGCCACGTGAAGGCCCCGCCCAAGGTCGCGAGCAACCACCCACGACCGGCACCCTCTCCGATCAGCCGACCCCCACCTCCTCCGCGACCCGCCCCTCCACCTCGGCCCGCCGCAGCCGCAGTCGCACCCCCAGACGACGGCGCCACCGCCCCCGCCCCCCATGGATCACCGCGATCAAAAGCGCCACCACGGCCAAGCCCCCCAACGCCCCCCGGAACGCCCCCAACCAGGCTCCGGCCCCCACCCCGGGGGCCTCCGCCCCGGCCGGACCCAGCAGCCCGAAGAACACGAGCGCCGTCAGCACGATGCCCAGCACGCTCGCCGCCTCCTGGGCCGTCCCCAGCACCCCTGCCGCGGATCCGGCCCGCCGCTGCCCGACCCCCGCCAACGCACCCGCCGTCAGCGGGGCCATCAGCAGCCCCATCCCCGCACCCGTCACCGCGAGCCCCCCGACCAGACCCAGCGGCACCCCGCCCGTCCCGGCCCCGACGGCCGACCAGGCGGTCACGACCAGCCCCGCCGCGAGCACCCCCGCGCCCAGCACCGGCAACCGGTCCCCGAAGCGGCCCGTCAGCCGCCCGGTACAGCCGGAAGCCGCCAGGAAGGCCGCGTTGAGCGCGGTGCACACGGCCCCCGCCGCCATCGCCGACATCCCGCGGCCCTCCTGCAGGAACACCGACAGCGTGAACGTCAGCCCCGCGGAGACCCCGAACAGCAGCGCCACCGAGATCAGGCCCCGCGTGAACCGCCGGTCCCGGAACAGCCCCGGATCCACCAGCGGCTCGTGCCCCGCCGCCATCCGCTGCCGCTGCTGCGCCCGGAAGGCCAGGCCCAGCGGCAGCGCGGCCGCCAGGCTCGCCCAGGCCCACAGCGGCCACCCGTACTCGCACCCCACCACCAGCGGGAAGACCAGCGCGAACAGTCCCGCCGCGGACAAGGCCGTCCCCCACGGGTCCAGCCGGTTCCCGGCCGTGCCCCGCGGCACCCGCTCCCCCTCCGGCAGCAGCCGGGTCAGGGCCAGCGCCGCCAGCCCCAGCGGCACGTTCACCAGGAAGCAGGTCCGCCACCCCAGCCCGGCCGGGTCCGCCGCCAGCAGCAGACCGCCCACGGCCTGCCCACCCGTCCCGGCGACCCCCACGGCCGCCCCGTACCAGGCGAAGGCCCGGGCCCGGTCCGGACCCTTGTACAGCAGCCCCAGCAGCGCCAGCACCTGGGGCCCCATCAGAGCCGCCGCCACGCCCTGGGCCACCCGGGCCCCGATCAGCACTCCGACCCCGGGCGCCGCCCCGCACACCGCGGAGGCCACCGTGAACAAGGCCAGCCCGGCCACGAACACCCGCCGCGGCCCCAGCAGATCGCCCAGCCGGCCCGCGGTGATCAGCCCCACCGCGTACGCCAACCCGTATCCCACGAGCACGAACTGCACCGCGCTCTGCCCCGCCCCGAGGTCCTGTCGGGTCGCGGGCGCCACCGCGTTCACGATGAAGAAGTCCAGGGTGGTCATGAACACGGCCGCCAGCAGCACCGGCAGCGCCAGCCACCGGCCGCGCGGGGGCGGCGGCGCCGGTACGGGGGAGGGGAGGCGTACGAGTGTCGACATGCGGTCCTCCTGACCGAGGGGTACGCGGACCCGGGGCCGCCCGGGCCCGACAAAGGCACAGGGGCGACCCCGAGCGGACTCGGGATCACCCCTGTTGGCGGTGCGGTGGTGCTGTGCTGGTACTCAGTGGTGCGGGTACTCAGTGGTGCGGGTTGTGCAGGTGGTTCACGTGGTTCAGGTGAGTCACGCCGTTCACGCCGTTCACGCCGTTCACGTGATCCAGGTGGTTCAGGTCGTACGAGGGACCGTCAGTGCCCGACCGGCACCTGGGCCTTCGCCGGAGCCTCGACCGGAGCGGCCGCGCCACCCTCCGCGACCACCGGCTGCGCCGGCTTGCGGACCAGCAGCAGACCCAGGGCGACCACCAGACCGACCAGGGCGTAGATGGCCGTGGTCAGGAAGCCGGCGGAGAAGCCGTCCGTCAGGGCCTGGGCGCTGGTGCCGTCGGTGAAGGCGAAGGCCACCGAGGAGGAGATGGCGATACCGAGCGCGGCACCGATCTGGAAGACCGCGTTGTTGATGCCGGAGACCAGGCCCGACTCCTCCGGCTTGGCGCCGGTCAGCGAGGCGACGGCCGCCGCCACGTTCGTGGAGCCGATACCGGAGCCGAAGATCACCAGACCGAAGAACAGGTCGGTCCAGTAGCCACCGTTCGGGTCGATCTGCGTCAGCAGCAGCAGACCGCCGGAGAGCAGCGCCATGCCGACCACCGCGATCGGCTTGTAGCCGACCTTCGCCACCAGTCGGGCGCTGACGTTCGCGCCGATGATGGACATCGCGGCGTAGATCGCCGTGCTCAGACCGAACTTGACGGCGCTGTAGCCGAGGACCTGCTGGGCGTACAGCGAGGTGATGAGCGCACCGCCGTACACCGACATCGCGACGATGATCATCAGGATGTTGCCGCCGACCACCGTGGCGGAGCGGAAGATCCGCAGCGGGACCAGCGGGGCCTTCGAACGGTTCTCGATGACGGTGAAGAGCACCAGCAGCACCGCGGAGGCGATCAGCAGACCGATGGTGCGGCCGCTGCCCCAGCCCACGATCGGGGCCTCGGAGACGGCGTACACCAGCAGGGCGATCGCGGCGGTGATGGAGATGGCACCGGCCGGGTCGAAGTTCTTGCGGCCCGGGCGGACCGGGGTCTCCTTCAGCAGGCGCGGCCCGAAGACCAGCACCGCGGCGACCACCGGCACGTTGATGTAGAAGATCCACTCCCAGCCCAGGCCGTCCGTGATCGGACCACCGATGAGCAGCGCGGCGGTGGCACCGAAGGCACCGACACCGGTCCAGATGCCCAGGGCCTTGTTGCGCTCCGGGCCCTCCTCGAAGGAGTGCATCAGCACGGCCATCGCGGTCGGGGTCATCACCGCGGCGGCGACGCCCTGGAGGACACGGGCGACGATCAGCACCTCGTCCGTCCACGCCAGACCGCAGAGCACGGAGGCGATGCCGAACACGGCGGTGCCGATCAGGAACATCCGGCGCCCGCCGAGGAGGTCGGCGGTCCGGCCGCCGAACATCAGCAGACCGCCGAAGCTCAGCAGGTACGCGCTCATCACCCAGGCGACGCCGCCCGCGGAGAACTCCAGCTCGGTCTCGATCGCCGGCAGGGCCAGCATCACGATCTGCGAGTCGACGATCACCATGAAGAACGCGGCGACGAGAAGGATGAGCGCCTTCCACCGGTGGGGGTCGGGGCCGCTCTGCGGACCGGTCGCCAGGTCCTGCGACCCGGCGGCGCCGCCGTGGTCAGTGCGAGTGTGACGGGGTTCGCGAGACATGGGGCCTCGATTCCTCGATTCCTGGGTCCGGGGACCGACCTCCGATCTGACGGATCAGAGGAGTCCCTGCCTACTGCTGGAGGACTCGTCCTGAAGGAGAGTCACGAAGGGCTTCCGGGGAGTCCCCGGCCTCCGAAGGCCGTGTCCTCCGACCGCTGCGTTCCTTACAACGGGCTTACGGCGGCCTTACGGAGAACACCTTGGCCGCCCGTTCTCTCGGTCCCCTCACGGCCCGCTCTCGGCCGACCCCCCTCCCGCTCACGGAGCCCCCGATTACCCCACGCGGCCAACCGCCCGCCCACCGACCGCACTTCCCCCCGACGGTTCCCGCACCCCGCTCCCACCAGGGGTTTGAGTTAAGGTGCGCCCCATGCGTTTCGGGGTGCTGGGTCCACTGGAGGTGTGGACCGACGACGGACGGCCCGTCCTCGTCGGGGAGCCCAAAGTCCGGGCGCTCCTCGCCGACCTCCTCGTCCACACCGGCCGCCCCCTCTCCCGGGACCGCCTCCTCGACGACCTGTGGGGCGAGGACCTGCCCGCCCGCCCGGCCGCCGCCCTCCAGAACAAGGTCTGGCAACTCCGCCGCACCCTGGAGGAGGCCGAGCCCGGCGGCCGCGCCCTGGTGGTCTCCCGCGCCCCCGGCTACCTCATCGCCCCCGCCCCCGAGGCCCTGGACGCCGCCCGCTTCGAGGGCCTCACCGCCCGCGCCCGCACCGCCGCCGGCCCCGCGGCCCGCGCCGCCCTCCTCACCGACGCCCTCGCCCTCTGGCGCGGCCCCGCCTACGGCGAGTTCACCGAGGCCGAGTTCACCCTGCGCGCCGTCCGCCAGCTGGAGGAACAGCGCGTCTCCGCCCTGGAGGAGCAGGCCGAGGCCCGCCTCCAACTCGGCGCCCACCGCCCCCTCGCCGACGAACTCACCGCCCTCACCGCCGCGCACCCGCTCCGCGAACGGTTGCACGCCGTCCACCTGCGCGCCCTGTACCTCTCGGGTCGCCAGAGCGAGGCCCTCACCGCCTACGACCGCCTGCGCGGCCGCCTCCGCGACGAACTCGGCCTCGACCCCGGCCCCGAACTCACCGCCCTGCACCGCGCGATCCTCCGCCAGGACCCCGCCCTCACCCCGCCGGCCGTCCCCTCGACCCCCGCCACCCCCGGCCCACCTCCCCCCACCCGCCCGGGCCCGCCCGCCACCCCGACGGGGACCACCCCCACCCCGACCCCCGGTGCCCCCTGGGTCACCTTCTCCCCGGGCACCACGCCCCCACCCCCCACCCGCCCGAAAGGCCCCACGCCCGAGCCCACCCCGACAGCCACCCGCACCCCGACCCCGGGCGCCCCCTGGCTCACGTTCGCCGCGGGCATCCCCCACCCCTCGACCCCGCCCGCACCCGCCACCGCGACCCCGCCCGCACCCGCCACCGCGACCCGACCCGCACCCGCCACCGCGACCCCCGGTACCCAACCGTCGGCCGCACCCGCGGCGTCCACCCCTGCGGCCCCGGGTGCGCAGCCGCAGGGAGCGCCCCCGGCATTCGCGGCCGAGGCCCTGTACTCGGAATCCACGGGGTCCACGGGCACCCCCGGGGCGCCGACCGCCGACGTACCGCCGCCGTCCACGACCTCCGATCCCGCGCTCCCGGCCCCCCACCCGTCGAACGTCCCCACGGGACCGATCACCCCGCCCCTGATCACCCCGCCCCCGAGCCCCCAGCCGCCCGCCGCGCCACCCACACCTGTCACGGGCGTCCCGACCGGGCTGCCCTCGCTCGCCGTGCCCACGGCACCGGTCCCTGGCGCGGTACCGCCTGCCGCGCCCGCCGCTCCGTCGCCGAACGCGCACCCGTCGGATCCGCCCACCGCCCCGCCCGCCACGACGAAGTCCGCCACGGCCCCGGCGCCCGTGGCCGCACCCGTGGTTCCCGCCTCCGCCCTGGGCTCCGCCGCCGCGGCCCACGCGGCGACGCCCGGCACCATCCCGGCGCCGCCCACCCCGACCACCGGTATTCCCGCACCCGCACCCGCCGCCGGTACGCCCACGTCCGTACGCCTCACAGGCGCGCCCGGCACAGCGGAACCCGTGCCCGCACCCATATCGGCGGACGCCCACGACACCGCTGACCCAGGCTCAGCCCACCCCACCGTCCCCGTCCCCGCCGACGTTCTCGCCGTCCCCGGACCCCAGGGACCGGCCACCCCCACCCCACCGACCCCGCAGGCCGGCCCGTACGCACCCCTCGGCGATGCCTGGCCTCCGGTCGCCCCGCCCCCGCCGGCGTCGGGCCCGTGGCCGGCGGCGGCCCCCGCCGCCTGGGACCCCACCGGACAGATCCCCCAGGCCGGCCCCTACGCCCCCCTCGGCTGGACCGCGCCCGGCGCCTTCCCCGCCCCCCAGGACGGCCATGCCCCGTACGGAGGCCACGCCCCCCAATCCCCCCATGGCTCCCACGGCGTCGCCGTCCCGTACGCCCTCCCCGCCGGCTACCCGGCACCCGCCCCGGCCCGCCCCCGTACGAACCTCCCCGTCGCCCCGACGGAACTCGTCGGCCGCACCGTCGAGGTGGCCACCCTCCGCGCCCTGCTCACCGGCGGCCACCCCGAACCCACCCACCACGCCCCTCACCTGACGGCCCCATCCCCGGCGCCCTTCCCGGCGCTCTCCCCGTCCCCCGGCCCCCGTCTCGTGACGCTCACCGGCCCCGGCGGCGTCGGCAAGACCCGCCTCGCCCTGGAAGCGGCCGGCCAGGTCCAGGAGCAGTTCCCCGACGGGGTCTGGCTCGTCGAACTCTCCGGCCTCGACCGCACCACCCTCCCCGCCGCCACCGCCACACTCACCGCCACCGCCCCGCACCTCGCCGCGGTCTCCCACCTGGTCGCCGCCGCCCTCGGCATGCGGGACGACACCGCCGCCGACCACCCCGCCCCCACCACGCCCACCACGGCGGCCCCACCCACCGATCACCTCCCACACCCCCCGCATCCCCCACACCCCCTGGACCGTCTCGCCGCGGCCCTCGCCGGCCGCCGAAGCCTGCTCCTCCTCGACAACTGCGAACACGTGGTCGACTCGGTGGCCGCCCTCGCCGGCATCCTCCTCGCCCGCGCCCCCCACCTCCGCATCCTGGCCACCAGTCAGGAACCCCTCGGCATCGCCGGCGAGGCCCTGCACCCCGTACCCCCGCTCGCGCTGCCGCCCGCCACGGACACCGACCCCGAGACCGTCCGCCGCTCCGCCGCCGTCCGCCTCTTCCTCGCGCGGGCCCGCGCCACCCACCCCGCCTTCACCCTGGACGCCGACAACGCCCCCACCGTCGCCGCCCTCTGCCGCCGCCTCGACGGACTGCCCCTCGCCCTCGAACTCGCCGCGACCCGCGTCCGCACCCTCGGCCTCCGCGAACTCGCCGCCCGGCTCGACGACCGCTTCCGCGTCCTCGCCGCCGGCCACCGCGACGCCCCCGCCCGCCAACGCACCCTCCGAGCCGTCATCGACTGGAGCTGGGACCTCCTCACCGAAGAGGAACGCGCCGTCCTGCGCCGCCTCGCCGTGCACGCCGAGGGCTGCACCCTGGAAGCAGCCGAAGCCGTCTGCGCGGGCGAGGGCGTCACCGCGCCCGAGGTCCTCGACCTCCTCACCCGCCTCGTGGACCGCTCCCTCGTCGCCGTCACCGAAACGCCCGCGGGCGTGCGCTACCGCCTCCTCGAATCCGTCGCCGCCTACTGCCTCGAACGCCTCGACGAAGCCGCCGAGGGCCCCGCCACCCGCCTGCGCCACGCCGAGCACTACCTCGCCCTCGCCGAGACCGCCGCCCCCCACCTCCGCGGCCGCACCCAGCGCACCTGGCTCGAACGCCTCGACACCGAGGCCGCCAACCTCCGCGCCGCCCTGGAGACCACCGTCCGCACCGGCGCCGCCGACGAGGCCCTCCGCCTGGTCATCGCCCTCTCCTGGTACTGGTTCCTCCGCGGCCGCCTCGGCGAAGCCCTCCGCTCCTTCGACAGCGCCCTCACCGTCCCCGTGGACGGCACCCGCGCCTGCGGCACCCACCGCGCCGACGCCACCGTCCGCCGTGCCGCCTTCGCCCTGCACTCCGGCGCCGCCGAAGGCCCCGCCGCCGTCGACCGGGCCCTCCTCGCCCTCGACGACATCGCCGACCCCTGCTACCGGGCCCACGCCCTCTGGCTCCTCGCCCTCACCCTGTACGGATCGGGCGACCTGGCCGCCAACCAGGTCCGGGTCGCCGCCGCCCTCACCGCCTTCGAGGAACTCGACGACACCTGGGGCCGCGCCGCCGCCCTCTCCCTCCGCGCCGGGCACGCCTTCATCCGCGGCGACTTCCCCGCCGCCGCCCGCGACGCGACCGTCAGCCTCGACCTGTTCCGCGAGCTCGGCGACCGCTGGGGCCGGCTCCGCGCGACCGACACCCTCGCCTCCCTCGCCGAGATCGAGGAGGACTACGAGCGGGCCGCCCGCCTCCACCGCGAGGGCCTGCACCGCGCAGAGGAACTCGGCCTGTGGACGGACGCCTCCTACAAGTGGTCGGGCCTGGGCCGGATCGCCCTCCTCACCGGGGACTACGCCGCGGCCCGCGAGTACCACGAGAACGGCCGCAGGCTCGCCGCCGAGCAGTCCCACAAGCGCGGCGAACAGTTCGCCGAGACCGGCCTCGCCCTCGTCGCCCGCCGCGAGGGCCGCCTCGACGACGCCGAAGCCCACCTCGACAAGTGGTTGGACTGGCTCCGCACCGTCTACGGGGACCTCGGCACCGCCCTCGTCATGGCCGAGCTCGGCTTCATCGCCGAGCACCGCGGCGACGCCGTCACCGCCCGCGCCCGCCACCTCGCGGGCTACGCGGCCGCCCGCGAGACCGGTGACCCGCGGGCCCTCGCCCTCGCCCTGGAGGGCCTGGCCGGCGCCCACGTCCTCACCGGCCGCCACGACCGCGCCGCCCGCCTCTTGGGCGCCGCCGCCGAGGCCCGCGCCTCCGTCGGCCGTCCCTTGGCCAAGGCCGAGGGCGCCGACGTGGCCCGCATCTCCGGCGCCGCCCGCCGCGCCCTGGGGGAGACCCGCTACGCCGCCGAGTTCGCCACCGGCCGCGGCACCGCCCCCGACACCCTCGTCGGCCCCGAAGAACCCGCCGACCACCCCGCCTGACCCGGAACCCGAGCCCGGACCCCGACCCACCCGACCACCGGAGCGCCGGTGGGGCCGGTCCACCCGTCCGGCCCCACCGGCACTCCGCTCCGCACCCTTTCGGACCCACCCGGATCCTCCGGCGACCAGCCCCGGAACTCCGCCCGCTCACCGCCCACCCACCGGCCGTTCCACCGGACCCCGCTCACAGAGCCGTCCG
The DNA here is from genome assembly GCF_040302735.1 of Streptomyces sp. NPDC097619. NCBI lineage: Bacteria > Bacillati > Actinomycetota > Actinomycetes > Kitasatosporales > Streptomycetaceae > Streptomyces > Streptomyces sp. NPDC097619. The sequence goes on from NZ_JBEOSD010000053.1 coordinate 47,026, forward strand.
GCCCCACCGGCGGTCCGTGATTACCGCCGGATGAACGATAGGCGGAATGCACCCGGATACGTTCTGGGCGTGTCTGGCCCGAATATGGCGGCATGAGGTGCGGGCTTGCATCAGACAACCCCATCAGACAACCCGAAAAAAGACCGTCATCCAAGTTGAGGAGAGCCTTCGTGCGCAAGGTGCTCATCGCCAACCGTGGCGAAATCGCTGTCCGTGTTGCCCGGGCCTGCCGGGACGCGGGGATCGCGAGCGTTGCCGTTTAC
>NZ_JBEOSD010000054.1:0-46072 GCF_040302735.1 Streptomyces sp. NPDC097619
GCCCCGACGCCGCCGGGCTCTCCGTCCTCGTGGACGGGGCGGGCCGGCTGGGCATCGCCTGCGCCGCGCCCGTGCTGCGGCACGTGTACCGGGAGGTCCCGGAGGCGGTGCCGAGGTGGTGCGGGGGTGGTGCCGTGGGGTCAGGGGCCGACGGTGATCTGCTGCGCCGGGGCCGTGGTGTTCGCGACCGTGTAGACGGCGTTGAAGGTGGAGGTGGTCGCGCTGGTCGGGCAGCCGAAGCCGCCGGTCACGGTCACCGGGACGGTGGCGTTGGTGAAGGTCAGCTTGGGCGGGGCCCCGTTGGTCCAGGTGCCCGGGGCGCCCGCGGGGGCGCTGGGCGCGGCGATCACGGTGCACACGGCGAGACCGGAGGTCTGCACCTTCAGCCCGGCCACGGGGACGGTCAGGACCGCCGTGCTCGGCGAGCCGTTCTGCATGGTCACCTTCCAGGCCCCACTGGTGGTGACGGTCGGGGTGACCCCCGGCATGCTCGACGTACAGGAGGAGTAGGTGGGCGGGGAGATCGGCGAGGACACCGGGCCGGCCGGGTTGGTGTTGCCGGGCGCGGCCGGGACGCTGCCGGTGGCCACCGACACCGAGCAGGTGACCGTGACCGAGCCGGCCTTGAGGGTGGCCCGCCCGCTGAGGGTGGCCTTGAAGCCGTGCCCGGCCGGGGTGACGGTGGTGGACCCGGCCGCGGCGGCCGGTAAGGAGGCGGGGACGGCGGTGGCGGTCGCGGACCCGAGGGTGAGGGTGCCCGCGGCGGCGAGGCCGAGCAGGACGGCGGTGCGCGTACGGCTCATGGCTGTGCTCCTTGGGGAGAGGGGTGTTGCGGAGTGGGGGACGGAGCGGGTGCGGGTGCGGCGGGCCCCGGCTGCCAGGCGAACATCAGCCCGCCGCCGAGGATCCCGAGCAGGGTGCCGATCAGGAAGCCGCCCAGGTTGGAGAGCACCAGCGCGGCCACGGAGATCAGGGTGGTGACCACTCCCGCGAGGGAGCGGTAGTGCGGGGCGAACCACACCGACAGGCCGAGCACGATCATGACCAGGCCCATCAGGACGGAGGGGATGCCCGCCACGCCCTGGGTCAGCATCACCTTCAGCGGGGCCAGCGGGAGGGAGCAGATCCAGGCCCCGGCGAGGACGGCGGCGAATCCGCCCCAGAAGGGCCGGCCGCGCCGCCAGCGCCGGAACCGTGCCCGGGGGCGCAGGTCCGAGGGCATGTCAGAAGCATTCCTTCTTGCCCTTGCTGATCTTCATGTTGAGGCCGGAGAGCTTGAAGGTGCCGGCGTTGGTGGCCCAGGCGGTCTGCTGGAGGTCCGTGATGGTCACGGTGTCGGCCTGCTCGGCGAAGAGGTCCTGCATGCCCTGCGCCTCGGTGGGGCCCTTGTCCAGGGTGGAGGCGTCGCGGCCGATCTCGATGTTGGTGAAGGAGGCGTTGCCCCCGAGCTGGGTGGCGTCCACGAAGAGGTCGGTGGCCTCCACCGGGCTCTTGCGGCCCGCGGTGAGGTTCAGGGAGATGTCGCCGATCACCGGCAGGGTGGTCACCACGGACTGGCAGAGGTTGTGCAGCTTGGCCTCGCGGATCGCGGTGACCGCCACCGGGATCAGTTCCTCCCGGGCGTTGACGTCCACGCTGCCGTACTGGGCGAAGCCCTCTCCGGTGAGGCTGTCGGCGGAGACCTTGAACTGCTGGCCGGAGACGGCGAAGGAGGCGGCGAGCGCGCCCTGGGCGAGGGCGATGCCCAGCGCGGCCGTGACGCCCACGGCCGGGACGGTGAGCACCGCGAAGCGCCGCCACCGCACTCTTCCTTCGGCTAATTCATGATCCATGATGTCCTCATTTGATCGCTACTGGCCGGTATGGTGTGCGGAAGAATGTAAGAGCGCCAATGGCCATTGGCAAGGTTGTGCGAGAGCCCGATTCGGGCCAACTCCACGATGCGGAAAACCTGGTGGAACCTCACCGTCCGCGGCCCGGACCCTCCGCCGCGCACCACGGCGCGAACCGCCCCGGTCCCGCCGGTCGGGCCCGTCCCCGTTCCTCGGCCGCCGTCCCCGCGGGCCGTGCGGTAGCGCCGCGATCAGCCCCCCGACCTCAGGAATCCGTCCGCAGCAGCGCCGCGGCCTCCTCCTCGGCGCGCCGGGCCATCGCCCGCGCGAACTCCGCCGCCATCACCTCGCCGGCCACCGGACGCAGTGCCGCCACCGCCGCCGTGATGTCCTCCATGCGGCTGGCCGAAAGCCCCTCCAGGCCGTCCGGGCCGATCACGTGACGCCGGAACAGGGACACGAACCGGTCCGCCACCACCGCGGCCTGACGCTGCGCGAACTCGCCCGCGTCGAGGATCTCCTCCAGCGGCACGCCCTCCCGGACCAGTGCCAGCGTGGCCTCCAGCAGCCGCCGGCTGGGGAAGGTCACCGCCTCGCCCTCCAGGCGCACGTACCCGAGCTCCGCGGCCCGCCGGGTGTGCTCAGCGCGGGCCGCCGGGCCGAACAGCTCCCGCAGCTCGTCCAGGGTCATGGTGACGGCCTCTTCCCGCACCCAGTCCCGGGTCATCTCCCGCTCCAGGCCCAGCAGCTGCGCCAGACCTCCGCCCTGCTCCCAGGCGGCCAGTAGCTCCGCGATCCCGTTCACCGTGTACCCGCGGCCCAGCAGCTCGTCGATCAGCCGCAGCCGCACCAGGTGCTCCTCGGAGTACCAGGCGATCCGGCCCTCGCGGCGCGGCGGGGGCAGCAGCCCCCGCTCCTGGTAGTAGCGCAGGTTCCGCGCCTTCACGCCCGCCGCGCGGGCCAGTTCCTCCCGGCGGTAGCACGCCCCGCCCCCGGCTTCCTCGCTGCTCACGGGGGTGAGCCTAGGGCCTGTCGGGCCCGACGGGGACGGCGCCGGGTGCGGGGCGGGGGCGCGGGGGGAGCGTCGGGGCCGGCCGGCCGCGCCGGGAGCCCTACAGGAAGCGGTCCGGGTCGCCCGCCCCCTTGCGGATGATCTCGGGCTCGCCGCTGGAGTAGTCCACGACGGTGGTGGGACGGGTCCCGCAGTCCCCGGAGTCGATGACGGCGTCCACCAGGTGGTCCAGCCGCTCCTTGATCTCCCAGCCCTGGGTGAGGGGCTCCTCCTCGCCGGGCAGCAGCAGCGTGCTCGACACCAGGGGCTCGCCCAGCTCCTCCAGCAGCGCCAGGGCGACCGGGTGCTCGGGGATCCGCACGCCCACCGTCTTGCGGCGCGGGTGCGGCAGCTGCCTCGGCACCTCAGAGGTGGCCCGCAGGATGAAGGTGTACGGGCCCGGGGTCGCCGCCTTGATGGCGCGGAAGGCCGTGTTCTCCACGTGGGCGAACCGGCCCAGTTGCGCGAAGTCCTGACAGACCAGGGTGAAGTGGTGCCGCTCGTCGAGGTCGCGGATCGCCCGGATGCGTTGCAGGCCCTCGCGGTTGCCCAGCAGGCAGCCGAGCGCGAAGCAGGAGTCGGTCGGGTACGCCACCAGGGACCCGGCCCGCAGGTCCGCCGCCACCGAGGCGATGGTCCGGGGCTGGGGGTTCGCCGGATGCACGTCGAAGTACTTGGCCATGCACCGAGCGTACGCCCGTCCCGGCGCCGTGTACCGGGCCGCGCCGCCCGCACCACCCGCCCGGGGACCGGCGGACCGGGGCCGGAAGGGGCCCGCAGGGAGGGAGGCGCCCGCCCGGACCGCGCCCGGCGTACGATCCGCCACCGGGTACCGGCGGGGCGCCGGTTGGGCCCACCGGGGTGATGGGTAGGGTCGCCTGGGGTGTGTACCGGGAGAAATGGGGTGGGTCCGTGATGCGTGGGACGCGTGTGTCGGCAGTGCTGGTGACGGTCCTTCTGGCGGCGGCGGGGGCCGCGGGCTGCGGTCCGCAGCGCTCCAGCGACACCGTGGGCGACGCCCGCCCCTCCGCCCCGGCCTCCGCGCCCCCGGCGGGCGGGGGCACCGCCTCGTCGGTTCCGGACCCGTCCGACGGCCCGTCATCGACCGCCCCCTCCGCGGCGCCCGGCGCTCCGGGCGCCCGCACCCTGCCGGGCCTGTCGGCGCCGGCCGAGGCCCGGACCCAGCTGGCCGCCCTGCCGGTGGCGGAACGGCATTCGATGGCGGGCTACAGCAGGGCCCGGTTCAAGCACTGGGCGGGTCAGGGCGAGTCCTGCGACACCCGGGAGATCGTGCTCCAGCGCGAGGGCACCGAGGTGAAGCGGGACGAGGACTGCCGCGCCGTCTCCGGGAACTGGGTCTCGGTCTACGACGGGCAGACCGTCACCGACGCGGCCCGCCTGGACATCGACCACATGGTGCCGCTGGCCAACGCCTGGCGCTCCGGGGCCGACACCTGGACCGACGCCCGGCGGAAGGAGTTCGCCAACGACCTGGCCCGCCCGCAGTTGCTGGCGGTCACGGCGTCCACCAACCGGGCCAAGGGTGACCAGGGCCCGGACGAGTGGAAGCCGCCGGCCCGGTCCTACTGGTGCACCTACGCCACGGCCTGGACCAACGTGAAGTCCCACTACGGCCTGGCCGTCACCGCCCCCGAGAAGACCACCCTGACCGAGATGCTGGCCGGCTGCGCGGCCTCCTGACATGGCTTTCTGACGTGGCCTCCTGACGGCGTCTCCCGAAGGGACCTCCCGGGTCCGCCCGGCGCCGCGGCGTGGGCCGTTCGGGGTCGTGCGGGACGGCCGGGACGGGGCGGGTCGGTCGCTTCGGGGCCGGTCGTGTCCCGTCCGGTCGCGTTCCCGTCCGTCGCGCGGGGCGGTCCGGTCGGGCTCAGTCCAGCAGGACGCCCGGGTTGAGGATCCCGTGCGGGTCCAGGGTGTCCTTGACGGCCCGCAGGGCGCGGGCGAAGGGCTCGGGGCGCTGCCGGTCGTAGCCGGGGCGGTGGTCGCGGCCGACGGCGTGGTGGTGGGTGACGGTCGCGCCGTGCCGGTGCAGGACCTCTCCGGCGGCCGCCTTGATCTCGTCCCAGACGGCCGTCTCGGCGCCGGGCCGTCCTGCCACGGCCACCGTGAAGTAGGGTGCGGCGCCGTCCGGGTACACGTGGGTGAGCCGGCAGTTGATCGTGGCCTCGTGCCCCGTGGCCTCGCGGGCCGCGGCGGCCACCTCGGTGCGGACCGCGTCGATGAGCTCCGGGATCCGGTCCCAGGTGGCGGCCGTCTCGAAGGTGTCGACCACGGCGCCCATCCGGGCCAGCCCGTCCCGGAGGTAGGGCATGCGCAGGAAGGCGGCCCGCCAGGCGCCCACCGCCTCGTCCGTCCCGGATCCGCGCGCCGCGTCCCCCGCCGTCGGGTCGGCGGTCCTGCCGCCGTGGGCGCGTGCCAGGTCGAGGGCGCTCGCCAGGAGGTCGTCCACCGGTCCGGCGGAGGATTCGAAGCCGAGGACGAGCACGGCGGAGCCGTCCCGCGAGGCGCCGGAGAGAAGGGCCTCGCCGGGGTCGAGGAGGCGGCAGTTGGCGGGGTTCAGGCCGGACTGGGCGAGGGCCCGGACGGCTTCGAGGGCGCGGGGGAACTCGCCGAAGGACACGGAGGTCGAGGCGCGGTGCCGGGGGCGGTCCTGGAGCCGCATCCACGCCTCCGTGATCACGCCGAGGGTGCCCTCGGAGCCGAGGAAGAGCCGGTCGGGGGAGGGGCCCGCGCCGGAGGCGGGAAGGCGCCAGGAGGTGCTGGTGCCGGTGGGGGTGACCACGCCGAGGGACTGGACGAAGTCGTCGATGTGGGTGTGCACGGTGGCGTAGTGGCCGCCGGCACGGGTGGCCAGCCAGCCGCCGAGCGTGGAGAACTCGAAGCTCTGCGGGAAGTGGCGCAGGGTCAGCCCGTGCGGGCGCAGCTGCCGCTCCAGGTCGGGCCCCAGGGCGCCGGCCTGGATCCGTGCCGAACGGCTCACCGGATCGACCTCCAGGACCCGGCCCATCGCGGTCATGTCCAGGGAGAGCACGGCGCGGTGGGTGTCGCCCCGGTACTCCACTCCGCCGACCACCGAGGTGCCGCCGCCGAAGGGGATCACGGCCACGCCGTGCCCGCCCGCCCAGTCGAGGAGGCGGGTCACGTCGGCCGCGTCCGTCGGTCGGGCCACGAGGTCGGGCACCCGTCCGAGTTCGCCGCGCAGGGCCCGCGCGATGTCGCGGTAGGCGCGGCCCAGGGCGTGCCCGGCGCGGTCCGCCGGATCCTCGCGGACCAGGTGCGCCAGCGAGGCCGGGGGAGCGAGGGCGGGGCGCGGCAGTCGGAGGTCCGTGACGCGCGGCACCGGGAGCGGGCGGGCCAGGGTGCCCGGCAGCAGGGCGCCGAGGGCGACGCACTCGGCGTCGCTCGGGTGGGCGTCCGCATGGCCCCAACCCCACCAGGAGCGGGTGCGGGGAGGGCCGTCGGTACGGCGGGGGGAGGGATCCGGTCCGGTCGCGGAGGCGGGCACGCGCGGTCACCCCAATGGTGTCGAAGGAACTTACCCTGAGGTAAATTACCGTAGGGTAAGATCAAGGGCATGACAACACCCCCGTCCGGCGAAGGCGCCCCCGCCCGCACCGGAACCAAGGCCGGCACCAAGGGAGTTCCGCGCGCCGAGCGCGAGCGGCAGGTGCTCGCCGCCGCCACCGAGGAGTTCGGACGGCAGGGCTACGAGGCCACCACCATGGCCGCGATCGCCGCCCGGGTCGGCGTCACGAAACCCCTGCTCCACCAGTACTTCGGCGGCAAGCAGGACCTGTACCTGGCCTGCCTGGAGCCGATCGGCGAACGGCTCCTCGGGTCCGTCCGCGCGGCCATGGCGGAGCCCGCGCACGGGACGGATCCCGCGACCGGCCGCGGCTCCGGCAGCACCCCGGCCGCCGGGTCCGCGCCCCCGGCCTCGCTGCGGGTGCTGTCCGCGATCTTCGAGGCCCTGGACGGACAACGCCGGGCCTGGTTCGTCCTGTACGACCCCACCCTCCCGCCCGGCAGCGAGGCGGCGCACCGCGCGACCGGATACCGGCGGGCCATCGACGCGCTCGCCGCCGCCGGCGCCGCCGACCTGCTCGACACGGCCGCCGCCCGACCCTCGGACGCGAGCCCCCCGGGGCTCCGCTCCGAGGCGCCGGGCAGCGGCTCCGACACCGCCGACGCCTCGGGCACCGGCGCCGGGGACCCCGACAGCCTGGACGCCGACGCCCTCGCCCACGCCTGGCGGGGCCTGTGCACGGCGCTCGTCCGCTGGTGGATCGCGCACCCCGACCAGTCGCCCCGGGCCATGACCGAGCGCTGCGCCCGGATCTTCGCCGCCGCCGGGACGTTCGGTCTCACCGGCGGGCCCGCCGCCTGAACCCTCAGCCGCCCGAGGCGCCTCCCCGCGCCCCGTCGCGGCCCCCGCCGCGGGTGTCCGCCGGAACCACGGCCCCGCCGGGGCCGGCGGCGTGGGTCAGAGGAGGGGCGAGGGCCCGCACGTCCGCCCCCTCGCCCACCCACAGCCCGATGAACAGCGCGGCGGTGGCCTCCAACAACCCGGCCCGGTCCAGTCCGCCCGCGGCCACCGGCTCGCAGCCCGCGTCCCGGACCAGCCGCCGCACCCGCTCCAGTGCCTCCGCGTCGTCCCCGCAGACCGGCACGGCCAACGGGCGCCCGTCGAAGACGGGCGGCCGCATGCCCCACACGTCCTCGTGGCACAGGTTGAACGCCTTGACCACGCGGGCCCCGGGCGCCGCCGCGGCCAGCCGGGCCGCCGCCGAAGGGCCGCCGTCCGTCAGCAGCCGGAATCCCGGCCCGACCGGATTGGAGCAGTCCAGCAGCACCCGGCCCGCGAGCTCGGACCGCAGCTCCCCGACCACCTCGGCCCCCGCCCCGAACGGCAGCGCCGCCAACACCACGTCGCCCGACCCGGCCGCGTCCCGCAGGCCCGCGGAGCGCGCGCCGGCACCGAGCCGTCCCGCGAGGCGCGCCGCCCGGCCCGCGTCGCGGCCCCCGACGGTCACCTCGTGACCGGCCCGCGCCCAGTGCCCCGCGAGCGCCCCGGCCATGCCGCCCGTGCCCAGTACGCCGATCCTCATCCCACGACCCCATCTCCGCGGGCCCGCACGGACCCGACACCACCGACGCTAGAAGGGCGTTCGGGCACCATTCGGTACGTGACCACCGACCCCTTCCTCGCCGACTGCCGGGCCCGCCTCGCCTTCGACCTGCTCTCCAACACCTGGAACCCCGTGGTGATCTGGGCCCTCCGCGAGGGCCCGCGCCGCCCCGTCGAACTCCGTGGCCGGATCGGCGGGATCAGCTCCAAGGTCCTCACCGAGACCCTCCGCCGCCTGGCCTCCGGGGGGCTGGTGGAACGGCGGGTCGACCCGGCAGCCCCCACCCGGATCTCCTACGGCCTCACTCCCCTCGGGCGGACCCTCCTGGAGCCCATCGACGCCCTCGGGGCCTGGGCCTTCACCCACGGCGACGCGGTCGCGGCGGCTCGGGAGGACGCCGAGCACGATGGCGAACAGGCTCAATGAGAAGCGGAAGTGACGACCCGTCAGGCAGAGGTGGCCCCCGTGACCCGTCGCGCCCGATCCCTCCCGATCCCGTCGGAGCGCCCCGGACGCGCCGGCGGCCCCCCGGATCCGAACACAAGTGACCTGTGCGTATCGCACAGGACACCCGTGACACCCGGGACTGTCGGCCCCCCGGAGCCGCGTGACACCGTCATGTCCGTCGCCGATCGAGGGAGCCGGGGTGAACAAGGGATACGCAGCCTTCTGCGACGCGGACCGCTGGTTCTACGACGCGCCGTACCGGCGCGCCGAGGGCGGGCGGTACGCGGCGGGCCTCCGGCCCGTGCCGGAGGGTTGGCGCTCGCACCGCAGCGGGGACTGGCTCGCGCTGCGGCCCGTGGACCACGAACTCCCCTCCCAGGGATGGAAGATCCACGTCTCGGCCGGCCTCGGGAACGCCGAGTCCGTGCTCGACCGGGTGTACGCCTACTGCGTGGAACGCCGCATCGCCTTCAAGTTCGTCCCGAGCCGCTACCTGCTCCACACCCGCAACGCCAAGTACGCCGACCGGGCCGGCAGCGGCAAGTTCCTCACCGTCTACCCCGCCGACGAGGAGCAGTGCCGCCGCATCGCGGAGGACCTGGACCGGCTGCTCGACGGCGAGGACGGCCCCTACATCCTCAGCGACCTGCGCTGGGGCAACGGCCCGGTGTACCTGCGCTGGGGCAGCTTCACCCTCCGGCACTGCTACGACGCCGACGGCGAGCTCCGCCCCGCCGTCGCGGACCCCGAGGGCCGGCTCGTACCGGACCTGCGCGGACCGGCCTTCAAGGTCCCCGACTGGGTGCCGATGCCCGCGTTCCTCGCCCCGCACCTCGAAGCGAGGGCCGCCCTCACCCTCACCGACCTGCCGTACACCGTGGAGAGCGCCCTGCACTTCTCCAACGGCGGCGGCGTCTACCTGGCCCGGGACGCGGCGACCGGCGAACGCGTCGTCCTCAAGGAGGGCCGCCCGCACGCCGGACTCGCCGCCGACGGCGCCGACGCCGTCACCCGGCTCGTACGGGAACAGAAGGCCCTGGAACTGCTCGCCGGACTGGACTGCGTGCCCGCCGTGCGCGGCGCGTTCACCGTCGGCGGCCACCGCTTCCTGGCCCTGGAGCACCTGGACGGCAAACCCCTCAACGCCTACTTCGCCCACAGACATCCGCTGATCGAGGCGGACCCCGAACCGGAGGCGCTGCGCGCCTACACCGACTGGGCCGTGAAGATCCACGAACGGGTCACCGAGGCGGTCGCCGCCGTGCACGCCCGCGGCGTCGTCTTCAACGACCTGCACCTGTTCAACATCATGGTGAAGGAGGACGAGGACGGCGAACCCACCGTCTCCCTCCTGGACTTCGAAGCCGCCGCGCACGTCGACGAGGGGCTGCGCCAGACCGTGGCCAACCCGGCCTTCGTCGCCCCCGCCGACCGCAAGGGCTTCGCCGTCGACCGCTACGCCCTGGCCTGCCTCCGACTCGCCCTCTTCCTCCCGCTGACCAGCCTGCTGGTCCTGGACCGCGCCAAGGCCGTCCACCTGGCGGAGGTGGCCGCCGAACAGTTCCCGCTGCCCGAGGGGTACTTGGACGAGGCCGTCGCGGAGATCCTGGCCGGACCCGACCCGGCCTCCCCGCAGGGCGGCGTGCCCCGGCCCGCCGGCCCCTACCTCCCGGCCGCCCCCGGGGACTGGCCGGAGAGCCGGGACTCGCTGACCGAGGCCCTGCGGGCGAGCGCCACCCCGGAACGGGAGGACCGGCTCTTCCCCGGCGACGCCGCCCAGTTCGCCGGACCGGCGGGCGGGCTCTGCTTCGGGGTGGGCGCCGCCGGAGTCCTCTTCGCCCTGGCGGAGACCGGTGTCGAACCCTGGCCGGAGGCCGAGGACTGGCTGCTGAGGAGGGTGGCGGACCCGGAGTCCGGCACACCCGTCGGCTTCTACGACGGACTCGCCGGGCTCGCCTGGACCCTGGAACGGCTCGGACACCGCGAACGCGCCCTGGAACTCGCCGGACTCCTGCTGCGCCAGCCCTGGGAGGAGACCGGACCCGACCTGCACGGCGGCCTCTCCGGCGTGGGCCTCGCCCTCGACGCACTCGCGACCGCCACCGGGGACGAAAGCCTGCACAAGGCGGCACTGCGCTGCGCCGAACGCGTCGCGCTCACCGCCCCGCGCCTCACCCGGGCCGGACTGCTGTACGGCTCCTCCGGCCCCGCCCTGCTCTTCCTCAGGCTGTACGAGCGCACCGGCGAACCCCGGCTGCTGGAACTGGCCGCCACGTCATTGCAACGTGACCTGTCACACTGCGTGACCAGCGCCTTCGGTACCCTCCAGGTCAACGAGGGGTGGCGCACGATGCCGTACCTCGGCGCGGGCAGCGTGGGCATCGGCATGGTGCTCGACGACTACCTCGCGCACGCCGCGGAACCGGAGTTCGAACGGGCCCGCCGCGAGATCGTACGGGCCGCCCAGGCCACCTTCTACGCGCAGCCCGGACTCTTCCGGGGTGCGGCCGGGATGGTCCTGTACCTGTCCCGCACCACGGCGGACGGTCCCGGCACCGGACCCGCCGACATCCGGCGCCAGATCGACGCCCTCGCCCGGCACGCCGTGCCGTACCAGGGCCACCTGGCCTTCCCCGGCGAGCAGATGATGCGGCTCTCCACGGACCTGTCCACGGGCTCGGCGGGCGTTCTGCTCGCGCTCGGTGCGGCGGCCTCCGGAGGACGCGTGCACCTGCCCTTCCTGCCGCCCCCCGGGCGGCCCCAGAGCCGGTCCCTGACGGGGCCGTGAGACCGGTCCCCGACGGGACCGCGATCCAACCGCACCACCCGCACCACCTTGTTCCATCGCACCACGCCACCGCGCCGACCGGCACGGTGCCTGCCACGGAAAAGGAGACGGACATGTCGCTTCTCGACCTGCAGTCGCTGGAGACCCCCACCGAAGAGGCCACCGAGGTCATGGGTGGCGGTGGCGGCGGCAGCCGTGCCAGCCTGCTCCTCTGCGGTGACAGCAGCCTGAGCCTCACCACGTGTAACTGACCGGGAGTATCCCCGGCATGACGGACCCGGGCGGCCTCGCCGCCCGGGTCCGCACCACACCCTCCGGAGGACGCACCGGGATGACGACGACCCCCGACCGCACCCTGGCCGCCGCCGGTCGGCACAGCGCGGGCCGCGTCACGGCCGCGTTCCTGTGCTCGGTGGCCGCCGCCGTCGTCGCCCTCGCCGAACCGGCCGTCCTCGGCCACACCCTCGAACTCCTCCTCGCCGACCGGCCCCGAGCCGGCACCTGGGTCCTCCTGTGCACCCTGCTCGTGACGGCCGAGGTCCTCCTCGACGCCGGCACCGCCGCCCTGACCGGCACCATCGGAGCCCGCTCCACCGCCTGGCTGCGCCGCGGCGCCCTCACCCGGCTGCTGGGAACCTCCCCGCACCACGCGACCCGCTTCCCCGCCGGGGACCTCGCCACCCGCTTCACCGCGCAGGCCACCGACGCCGGCACCGTGCCCGCCACGGCCGCCACCGGCCTCGCCGCCCTGCTGCCCCCGCTCGGAGGGCTGATCGCCCTCTTCGTCATCGACCTGTGGACCGCGCTGGCCTTCCTCGCCGGCCTGCCCCTGCTGCTGCTCCTCCTGCGCGCCTTCGCCCGCGACGCGTCGGCCAGCGTCTCCGCCTACCAGCAGGCCCAACTGGGCATCTCCGAAAGGCTCGTGGAAGCCCTCGGCGGAGCCCGGACCATCGCCGCGGCGGGCACCGTCGACCGCGAACGCCGCCGCGTCCTGTCCGGACTCGCCCTGCTGGGTACGGAAGGCCGCCGGATGTGGCGGGTCTACGGGGCGACGGTCGCCCGCAGCACCGCCCTGATGCCGCTCCTCCTCGCGGTGGTGCTCGCCGTGGCCGGCATCCGCCTCGCCTCCGGTCACCTCGGCGTCGGCGAACTCCTCGCCGCCTCCCGCTACGCGGCCCTCGCCGCCGGCGCGGGCGCGGTCACCGGACAACTGGCCGCACTGGTCCGGGGCCGCGCCGCGGCCCGCCGCACCCACGAACTCCTCGCCCTGCCCCGGCCGGCCCACGGCACCGCCCCGCTGCCGGACGGGCCGGGCACCCTCGAACTGCGCGGCGTCAGCGTCGTCCGGGAAGGCCGCACCCTGCTCCACGAGGTGGACCTGCTCGTCCCCGGCGGCAGCACCGCCGCCGTGGTGGGCCGCTCCGGCTCGGGCAAGTCCCTCCTCGCCGCCGTCGCCGGACGCCTCACCCCGCCCGACGCGGGCACCGTGCTCCTCGACGGCCTCCCCCTGGACGCCGCCGACCCCGCCCAGCTGCGCGCGGAGATCGGCTACGCCTTCGAACGGCCCGCCCTCTTCGGGCGGACCGTGACCGAGGCCCTCGCCTTCGGGACCGGACCCACCCCCGACCCCGCCGCCATCGTGGCGGCGGCTCGGGCCGCCGACGCCGACGGGTTCGTCCGCCGCCTCCCGCACGGCTACGACACCCCGCCGACGGACGCCCCGCTCTCCGGTGGCGAGTACCAACGACTCGGCCTGGCAAGGGCGTTCCACCGGGCCGGCAGGCTCCTCATCCTCGACGACGCCCTCTCCGGCCTCGACACCGTCACCGCCCACCGGGTGGAGCGGGCCCTCGCCCGGGAGGTCCGCGCCGGCACCCGGCTGGTGATCACGCACCGGGTCTCCGCCGCGGCCGGTGCCGACCTGGTGGTCTGGCTCGACGACGGCCGGGTACGGGCCACCGGCACGCACCGCGCGCTGTGGCGGGACCCCGCCTACCGGGCGGTGTTCACGGAGACGCCCCACGGGCCGGGGGCGGAGGCCCCGACGAGGGCGACGACGGAAGTGGCGGCGTCCACGGTGACAACGACAACGACAACGACAGCGACGGGGACGGGGACGGCAACGGGGAGAGAAGCGGGCACGGAAGCGGGGGCGGTCCGATGAGCCGGACCGGGACGGCCGTGGCGGACCCCGCGGACGGTGCGTCGGGGGCCGAGCCCCCGCGTCGACTCCGTGACCGGCTCGGCCCGGCGGGCCGGGCAAAGCCGGCCGGACGGGTGGGGGAGACGGGGGCGCTGCGCGCGGTGGCACCCGAGGCACGCCGGTTCCTGCGCGGTCGCGGGCGCACGCTCGCACGGCTCGGCGGCTGGTCCCTCCTGGAGTCCGCCCAAGCCTTCCTGGGCGGCTACGGAGTGGCCCGCGCCCTCGACGACGGCTTCCTCGCCGGACGGACCGGGACCGGGCTCTTGTGGCTGGGCTTGGCCGCGGCCGCCGCCCTGCTGGGCGGCGCCGCCCTCCGCGGGGTGTTCGGGGCGCTGGCGGACCTGGTGGAACCGCTGCGCGACGGGCTGGTGCGGCGGGCGGTGAACCGGGCCCTCGACGCGGCCGTGGCGGACCCGGCCCGTGTGGATGCGCGCGCAGTCTCACGCGTGACACAGCAGTGTGAAATGGCACGTGACTCCTTCGCGGGACTCGTCCTGACGGCCCGGTCCTTCCTCTTCACGGCCGCGGGCGCCCTGCTCGGCCTCGCCGCCCTCGCCCCGCTCCTCCTCGCCGTCGTCCTGCCGCCGCTCCTCCTCGGCCTCGGCCTGTTCATGGCCACCCTGGCTCCCATGGCACGCGTCCAGCGCGCCTTCCTCGACGCCGACGAGGAGCTGTCCGCGGGGACGGCGACCGTCGCCGCCGGCCTCCGCGACATCGCGGCCTGCGGGGGCCGGGAACGGGCGGGAGCCGACGTCCTGGCCGCGGTCGCCGCCGCGGAGCGGCACTCCCGGACCCTGGCGCGCTGGGCCTCCGTCCGCACCCTCGCCCTCGGCCTCGCGGGCCGGTCGCCCGTGGCCGCCCTGCTGGCCGCCACCCCCTGGCTGTTGGACAGCGGGCTCACGGCGGGCACGCTCGTGGGCGCGCTGACCTACCTCATGCAGTCCCTGCTCCCCGCCCTCCACCAACTGATGACCGCGTTGGGTGCGGCGGGCACCCGTCTGCTCGTGGTCCTGGAACGGTTCTGCGCACCCGGGCCGGCCCTTCCGGGAGGGGCGACGCCGGAGCCCGTCCCGACCACCGGGCCGACCGCCGGGCACCCCGTCGTCGGGCACCCCACCACCGGGCAGCCCGCCGCCGTGACCGCCACGACCGGGCGCGCCGCGGTCGAGGTCCCCGCCGCCGAACTCCGCGCGGTCCGCTTCGCCTACGGGCCCCGCGCGCGCCCCGTCCTGGAAGGACTGGACCTCGGGATCAGGTCCGGTGAGCACCTGGCCGTCGTCGGGCCCAGCGGCGCGGGCAAGTCCACGCTCGCGGCCCTCCTCGCCGGCGTGCTCGCACCCGGCGCGGGCTCGGTCCTCGTCGCCGGTACCCCGGCCCGCCGACCGGGACGCGGCGGACCGGGCGGGACGGGGTACGGACCGGACCCCCGCCGCACCCTGCTCCCGCAGCAGGCGTACGTCTTCACCGGGACCGTGCGGGAGAACCTGCTCCACTTCCACCCGGAGGCCGGTGACGCCGAGGTGGAGCGGAGCGTCGAGGCCCTGGGAGCCGGGGGACTGGTCGCCCGCCTCGGGGGGCCGGACGCGCCGCTGGAGCCCGCCCGGCTCTCCCAGGGCGAACGGCAGCTCCTGGCCCTCACCGCCGCCCACCTCTCCCCGGCCCCCCTGCTGCTCCTGGACGAGGCCACCTGCCACCTGGACCCGGACACGGAGGCCCGGGCCGAGCGGGCGCTCGCCGCCCGCCCCGGAACGCTGGTGGTGGTGGCGCACCGCATCTCCTCGGCCGCCCGGGCGGACCGCGTGCTCGTGCTGGACGGGACCACCGCGGTCTGCGGCACCCACGAGGAGCTGCCCGCCCGTTCGCCGCTCTACCGGGAGCTGGTCGGGCTCTGGGACACCCGCACGGGCGCTGACGGGCCTGACGAGCCCTGACGGGCCCTCACAGCCGGCGAGTGCCGACCGGGCCGACGGGTGCCGGAGCCGCGGCCGGCGTCGGCTCCGGAGCGGTCGCGGAGTCAGGCGCGGTTCCGGTGTCGGGGAAGGCCCCGGTGAGGGCTCACACCCAGCCCGAGCGCAGGGAGATCCGGATGGCGTCCACGCGGTTGCGGGCCCCGGTCTTGCGGGTGGCGGACGCCAGGTAGTTGCGGACGGTGCCGCTGGCCAGGTGCAGGGAGCGGGCTATCTCGGCGATGGAGTCGCCCTCCGCGGCGCGGGCCAGCACGGTGAGTTCGCGCGGGCTGAGGGGCATCCGGTCGCTCTCCATGAGGGCGGAGGCCAGGCTCGCGTCCAGGAAGCGTTCCCCGTCGGCCACCCGCTGTATGGCCCGGGCCAGGCGCCCGGGCGATCCGTCCTTGTCCACGTAGCCGCGGGCCTTGGCCTCGTACGCCTTGCGCAGCGGACCCGGGGAGCTCGCCGTGGCCAGGACCAGGAGGGCCGGGCGGCCCGGCATGTGGCGGCCGGGCCCGTCCTGCCCGGCCGCCAGGGCCGCCGCGGCCTCCGGACAGTCCACGTCCACCACGCAGACGTCGGGGCGTAAGGTTTCCGCGTGGCGTCTCGCGGTACGCCAACCGGCCGCGGACACGTCGAAGGACGTCTCGGCCCTCAGCAGGGCGGTCAGGGCGGACCTGACCAGGTTCACGCTGTGCAGCACGAGCACGCTCGTCATTGGCTTCCTTCCGGAACTTCGGACCCGACGGCAAGCGGGTGCCCACGGGTACCGGTCCGGGAACGTGCCAACAGGAGCGCGGGGGGCGCACGGAGTACGGTTCAGGCCAGGCCCGGAGCGCCCCCGCGGGGCCGGACGGCCCCGCGGGACGGCCCCGGAACGGCTCAGCCGTAGTCCACGGTGACCTGCCGGTAACCGAGCGAACGCAGCAGGCCCTCCAGCATGGCGGTGGTGTTCTCCTCGGCGCGCGCGGTGAGCCCGCTGTCCCGGGCCGCGTCGGCGATGTGCCGGACGGCGAGCTTCTGGACGGCCTGTTCCCCGGCGGGGTTGTCCGAGAAGAAGTCACCCAATCGGTCGAGGAGTCCGCGCTGTTTCGAAACGGCGTACGAACGGCTCGGGTCGAGCGCCGGTGACCCGAGGGCGGCGTGCGGGAGCCGCAGCACGGCTTCCGTCCGGTCCTCGTTCACGGTGATGTCCCGTTCTCGCATCCGGCCGAAATCGACGTACGCGCCGACGGTGCCGGCCCCGACGTAGAGGGTGCGGGTGCCGCGGATGGCGTCGGGGAGCAGCCGGGCGTCCTTCTCCAGGTCCACGACCACCTGGAAGTTGCCCACGGCACCCTCGTAACGGTGCATGTCCTGAATGGACTTGAGGACGGCCGGTCCGGACCGGTCCCGGGTGTCCTCGCCGAAGAGCCCGCCGAGGCCGGGCAGCAGGCTGAACCGCCCGGCGAGGACGAGGGCCGCCGCGAGCACCACGAGGAGGGCGACGGCGGTCAGCAGCCGCCGGGTCAGTCTTCGTCCGGACGGCCGCACCCGCTCGGGGCGTTGGTGTCGAGTGGAAGTCTCCATACCCCCCGGATGCCCCGAGGGCGCCGTCGGACCCGTCCGGCGTCCGGAAGGGTCCGACGGCGCCCTCGCGGAGTCCCGTGCGGGCGGTGCGGCGCCGGGGCCGCGTCGGGGGAGAGGGCGAGGCGGGTCAGCCGGTCGTCGGGGCGGGGACCACGTTCCCGTCGCGGTCGATGGTGCGGGTGCGCCAGTACACGTCCCACTGGTCGTCCACCTGCTGCGGCACCTTGCCCGCCGGGTACCGCACGAAGCCCTCCGGGGGTTCCCGGTCGTCGGGCACGCAGTCGGAGCCGGTGTTGCCCACGGCCAGGACGGGGTAGTGCCCGCCGCCGCAGATGTCCTCCCGGTACTCGAAGCCCGCGCAGGAGGTCAGGGTGAGTACGGTCGCCGCGCTCAGGAGCAGGGCCAGACCGGCCCGGCTCCCGGCGGATCGGACGGCGGATCGGCCCGGGGCGCGGAACACGCGCATGATGCTCTCCAGTCACTCGTCGGTCTCGCTCGCTGCACCCCACTCTCGCCGTCTCCGCCCCGCGTTCCCTGAGTACGCCTACTCACTCCGCACCCCTGCCGTGCTCAACCCGCTCTCCACGCACACCTGTCGGCGGTGGCTCGGTCCACCGGACCCGCACGGGCCAGGAATCGGGCGCGGGGACCGGGTTCAGGGATCAGGCGGTGAAGAAGTCGGTGAGGTGGGTGGTGGTGGGGGTGGGGGCCGTGAACGGGAGGCCGTGGTGGGTGGCGCCGGGGAGGAGGCGCACGCGGGCGTGCGGGAGGGCGGCGGTCGCGGCGGCGGCGGTGCGGCGGGCGTCGTGGCAGCCGGAGCGCTCCGCGAAGAGGGCCAGGACGGGGACGCGCAGCGCGGCGAGGGCCGCCCGGTCCGGGCGCGGGCCGGTGACGGGGCGGACGGTGGGGAAGTCGGCGGCCCGTTCCTGGAGGCGCAGCCAGTCCGGGTCGGCCGCTGCGCCGCCGGACTCCCAGGCGCGGAAGCGGCGGGTGCGCGCCGGGGACGGAGCGAGCAGGACCGGCAGGGCCCGCAGCAGGTAGCGGGCCCGGAAGCGGCCGAAGCAGCCGGTCGGGTCGAGCAGGGCGAGTCGCCGCACCCGTCCCGGGGCGCGCAGGGCGCAGGAGAGGGCGATCCAGGCCCCGTACGAGTGGCCGGCCAGGTCCACCGGCTCCTCGGGTCCGATGCCGAGGCCCGTGCGGACGGCCTCCCACCAGGTGGCGAGGTCGGTGACGGAGCGCACCGGGCGGTTCGCGGCCGGGAGGCTCAGTCCCGGCTCGCCCACGAGGTCCGGTGCGTGCACGCGGTGGGTGCGGGCCAGGGCCGGGGCGCAACCGAGCCAGTCCATCGCGCTCGCGCCCCCGCCGGGGAACAGCAGGAGCGGGGGCGCGCCTTCGGGGCCGCAGCTGGTCACGTGCGTGCTGCCGTAAGGGGTGTCGACGGTGCCGGTGGTGGTGCCCGCCGGCCATCGGGCGAGCACGGCCCGGTAGGCCGCGGTGAACTCCTGGGCTGCTTCGGTGCGCACGGGTCCTCCTCCGGAGTCTCGTTCAGCGATAATCTCGCTCAGCGAGAGAATCTGGTCCGAGGATAAGGGGCGCCCGCATGGCCGATAACAGCGATCCGGCAGGACTCGACGACCTTCCGGGGCTTCCCGGTCCGGCGACGGTCAGGGATCCCGCCGGGCTCGAAACCGTTCATCTGCTGCGCGCCGTGACCGTCGAATTCGGGCTCCGGCAGGCGGAGTTCGCGCAGCTCCACGGCATCCACCCGACGGACCTGCGGGCCCTGGTCTGCCTGCTGGACGCCGGACGGGCCGGCGAGCCGGCCACCGCCGGCCTGCTCGGGGCCCGGCTCGGCCTCAACTCGGCGGGGACCACCGGTGTCATCGACCGGCTCGAAGGACTCGGGCTGGTCTCCCGGACCCGTGATCCGCAGGACCGGCGACGGGTGCTGGTGCGTGTGGAGGAGCGGGCGGTCCGGCTCGGCTGGGAGTTCTTCGGGCCGCTGATCGACGGCACGCTGACGGCGCTCGACGGTCTCGACGGGGCGGGACGGGAGGCCGTCCGGCGCTTCCTGGCGGGCGCCCTGGAGGTGTTCGCCTCCCCGCCCGCCACGGACGGCTCCTGACGAGGCGTCGGCACCGGTCGGGCGGCACGATTCCGCCCGACCGCCCGTCCCGCGCCGCCCACCTCCGAGGCCCGGCGCGAGCGGACCCCCGCTCCGTCCCGCCTCGCGCGCCCCGCCCGCGTCCCCCGGAACCGGTCCCCGGAACGCGTGTCACGTGAGTCCGGGAGCGGACACGGGTGACTTATCCGGACACCCCCGGTGCTCCTAGCGTGATCACACAGCGATGGACGTCGGGGCGGCGCGCGCCAGGGATGGCGCGCCCGCCGAGGGAGTTGTCTTGGCCAGTAGTCACGACCGTGCCGACGGGAACGAGTTCCCGGCCACAGCCGCACAGCGGCGCATGTACTTCCTCCAGGAGACGGAGGAAGGGCGCCCCACCTACCACATGCCGGTGTTCCTGGCCTTCGACGGACCGGTGGACGCGAGCTCGCTGCGCGACCGCGCCCAGGAGCTGCTGGACCGCCACGAGGCGCTGCGGACCCGCTTCCGCCTCGCGGACGGCGAACTCCTCCAAGTGGTCGCCGACACGGCCCGGTTGGACTGGTCCGAGGACAAGGCCGGCAGCGCCGAGGAGATCGCCGCCTGGCAGGAGGCCCAGTACCGGCGCCCCTTCGACCTGCACACCGGACCCCTGTTCCGGGCGGCCCTGCTGCACACCCCCGAGGGCGCCCTCCTCGTGCTGGCCCTGCACCACATCGCCGGGGACGGCTGGTCCGTGCGCGTCCTGATCCGCGAACTCCTCACCGAGGGCACCGGCCACACCGGTTCCGGACTGCCCGAACCGGACTTCCAGTACGGGGACTACGCCGCCTGGCAGGAGGAGGTGCTCGCCGGACCGGCCGCCGCACGGAGCCTGGAGCACTGGGCCCGACACCTGGCCGGCGCCCTGCCGGACACCCGGCTGCCCCACGACCGGCGCCCCGCCCCGCTCCCGGGCCCCGACCACCGCGCGGCCGGACTGCACGGCTTCACCCTGCCCGAGGAACTCGTACGGCGCGTCGCGGAACTCGGCCGGGACACCTCCAGCACCCTCTTCACCACCTGCCTCGCCGTCCTCCAGGTGGCCCTCGCCCGCTACACGGGTGCCGAGGACGTCCTCGTCGGCACCCCCGTCGCGAACCGCGACCGCAAGGAGTTCGAGGACACCGTCGGACTGTTCGTCAACACCGTCGCGGTCCGCGCGGACCTGACCGGCGACCCCGTCTTCCGGGACCACCTGATCCGCACCCGCGACGTCCTCCTCGACGCCCAGGACCACCAGGAGCTGCCGCTCGAGCGGATCGTCGGGCACCTGCGCCCCGGCGACGGCGACGCGGAGGCCCCCCTCTTCTCCGTCCTCGTCGGCTTCCACGACGAGGACGAGTTGACCGCCGGCCCCGCCGCGCACCGGGTGCGGATCGTGGAACCCCCGGCCCTGACGGCCAAGTTCGACCTCACCTTCGACGTGGTCCGCTCCGGCGGGGCGGTGCACTGCCGGCTGGAGTACCGCGCCGACCTCTTCGAACCCGCCACGATGGAGCGCTTCGGCCGCCACTTCACCACCCTGCTGGACGCGGCCACCGCCCGACCGGAGGGCCGCCTCACCGAACTGCCCATGCTCGACCCCGCCGAGGAGCGGCCCCTCACCTCCCCGCACCCCGCCGCGCCCCGCGCCGCCGCCCCCGACACCGAGCGCTGCGCCCACGAGATCTTCG
This sequence comes from Streptomyces sp. NPDC097619, assembly GCF_040302735.1. Classification (NCBI taxonomy): domain Bacteria; kingdom Bacillati; phylum Actinomycetota; class Actinomycetes; order Kitasatosporales; family Streptomycetaceae; genus Streptomyces; species Streptomyces sp. NPDC097619. The sequence goes on from NZ_JBEOSD010000054.1 coordinate 20,806, forward strand.
CCGAGCACGCCCGCCGCACCCCCGGGGCCGTGGCCCTCACCGACGGCGACCGGCACGTCAGCTACGCGGCCCTCGACCGCCGGGCCAACCGCGTCGCCCACCGCCTGAGGGCCCTCGGCGCGGGCCCCGGCACCCTGGTCGGCCTGTGCGTACCCCGCCGCGCCGACCTCGCCGCCGCCCTCCTGGGCATCCTCAAGGCGGGCGCCGCCTACCTCCCGCTCGACCCCACGAACCCGCCGGAGCGGATCCGCGGCATCATCGAGGACGCCGGCCTCGCCCACTTCGTCGGCAGCGCCGACACCCGTGAGCTGTGGGACGGACCCGGCCTGAGCACCGTGGACCTCGACGCGGACGCCGCGATCCTGGACTCCCTCCCCGAGACCGCCCCCGACTCCGGGGTCACCCCGGACGACCTCGCCTACACCATCTACACCTCGGGCTCCACGGGCCGCCCCAAGGGCACCCTCGTACCGCACCGCAACATCACCCGACTGTTCTCCGCCACCGACCACTGGTTCGGCTTCGGCCCGGAGGACACCTGGACCCTCTTCCACTCCATCGCCTTCGACTTCTCCGTCTGGGAGTTGTGGGGAGCCCTGCTGTACGGCGGCCGACTGGTCGTCGTCGACCACGGCACCAGCCGCTCCCCGGAGGAGTTCCTGCGACTGCTCCGCCGGGAACGGGTCACCGTCCTCAACCAGACCCCGTCCGCCTTCCTCGCACTGGACCGCACCGAGGGGGAAGCCGGCAGCGAAGCCGCCGCCCTCTCCCTGCGGTACGTGGTCTTCGGCGGCGAGGCCCTCGACACCGGAGCCCTGCGCGGATGGTTCGACCGCCACGGGGACAGCGCGCCCCGGCTGGTCAACATGTACGGCATCACCGAGACGACGGTGCACGTCACGTACCGCCCGCTGACGGCCCGCGACGCCCACGAGGACCGGGGCAGCGTCATCGGCCCGCCCATCCCCGACCTGGCCCTCCACCTGCTCGACGGCCACGGCCGCCCCGTCCCCCGCGGCGTCACCGGCGAACTCCACGTCAGCGGCGCCGGACTGGCCCGCGGCTACCTGCACCGCCCCGGCCTGACGGCCGAACGGTTCCCCGCCGACGGCACCCCCGGCGCCACCCCCGGCGCCCGCCTCTACCGCACCGGCGACCTCGCCCGGCTGCGGTCCGACGGAGAACTGGAGTACGCGGGACGCGCCGACGACCAGATCAAACTGCGCGGGTTCCGCATCGAACCCGGCGAGGTCGAGGCCGCCCTGACCGCCCACCCCCGGATCGCCGCCGCCCACGTCCGGCTCGCCCCGGACGCCTCCGGCACCCCCGTCCTGACCGCCTGGATCGCCGTACCGGACCGCGACGCGGACACGGCGGCCACCCCCACCGTGGCGGAGCTCCGCGCCCACCTGGACCGGCTGCTGCCCCCGTACATGGTCCCCGGCGCGTTCGTCGCCCTGCCGTCCTTCCCGCTCACCGCGAACGGCAAGACGGACCGGCGGGCCCTGCCGGCCGCCGGCACCCCCGGCACCGGCCTGCCCGCCGGCGCCGCCCACGAGCCGCCCCGCGGACCGGTCGAGACCGCGCTCGCCGAGATCTGGGAGCAGGTCCTCGGACAGCCGCGCGTCGGCGCCCTCGACAACTGGTTCGCGCTCGGCGGCGACTCCATCCGCTCGCTCCAGGTCCTCGCGCGGGCCCGCGACCGCGGGATCACCCTGTCCCTCGCCGACCTCACCCGCCGCCGCACCCTCCGCGCCCTCGCGGCCGGCGCCACCCTCACCAGCGACCCCGACGCCCCGACGACCCCCGCCGGACCGGAGTCCGCCCCCGCACCCTTCGCGCTCCTCGACCCGCGCGACCGGGCCGCCCTCCCGCCCGGCCTCGACGACGCCTACCCGATGACCCGCCTCCAGGCGGGCATGCTCTTCCACAGCGACCTGCCCACCGCCGACGGCGGACGCGTCTACCACAACGTCGCCTCCTACCTGGTCGAAGCCGACTGGGACGAGTCCGCCTGGCGGGCCACCGTCGCCGAACTCGCGGCCCGCCACGAGATGCTGCGCACCTCCTTCGACCCGCACCGCTACACCGAACCCCTCCAGCTCGTGCACCGGGACGCCCGCCCCGCGCTCACCTTCGAGGACCTGCGCGCCCTCGATCCGCGGGACCGCGAGGCCGCCGTGACCGACCGGCACCGGCGGGAGCGGGAGACGCCCTTCCGCTGGGACCGGGCCCCGCTCGTCCGCCTCCACGTCCAGCGCCTCACGGACACCTCCTTCCGGCTCCACCTCTCCGAACACCACGCCACCATGGACGGCTGGAGCGAGCGCTCCCTCCTCACCGAGCTGGCCCTCACCTACACCCGGCACGTCCGCGCCGGCTCCGGGACCGGTACCGGGAGCGCCCCCGCCCCCGCCGCGCCGGCCCCGAAGTCCCGGTACGCCCACTACGTGGCCCTGGAGCGGGCCACCCTCGCCGATCCCGAGGCCCGCGCCTTCTGGACCGCGCTCACCGACGGCGCCCCCGTCACCCGACTGCCCCGCAGCGTGCCCGCCGGCGGCGCGCTCCGGCACGCCTGGTACCAACGCCCCCTCCCCGAGGCGCTGCACGGCCGCCTCACCGCGGTGGCCGCCGAGCTCGGCACCCCCCTGCGGACCCTGCTGCTCGCCGCGCACCTGCGCGTGATGGCCCTGTTCGGCGGCACCGACGAGGTCACCACCGGAGTGGTCGCGGGCTGCCGGGTGGAGGAGCCCGACGGCGACCTCGTCATCGGCCCCTTCCTCAACACCGTCCCGCTGCGCCTGGACCTCGCCGCCGGGGACTGGCGGGACCTCGCCGGGCGGATCACCGACCTGGAGCTGGCCGCCCACGAGCACCGCCGCTTCCCCCTCGCGGAGATGCTGCGCGGCAACGGCGGCGCCCCCGTCTTCGAGACCTTCTTCAACTACACCCACTTCCACGTGGAACGGGCCCTGACCGGTCCGGACGCCTTCACCGTGCGGGAGGAGACCGGCGAGGCCGTCACCGACTTCCCCTTCGGCGCCGAGTTCTCCCGCACCCCCGACGGACGGCGCCTGGAACTGGGGCTGCGCTACGACGCCGCCCGGTTCACGGAGGACCGCACGGCCGAGGTGCACGCCGCCTACGAAGCCGCCCTCACCGCCCTCGCCGCCGACCCGACCCGCCCCGTCCACGAGGCCGACCTGCTGTCGGAGGCCGAACGCGCCCGCATCGCCCGGAGCAACGACACCACCCGCGCCTACGACCGCCCGCACACCCTCACCGCGCTCTTCGCCGAACAGGTCCTCCGCACCCCCGGGGGAACCGCCGTTCGCCACGACGGCGCCGGCACCGACTACGCCGCGCTCGACGCGGCCGCCGACCGGCTGGCGGAGCGGCTGCGCCGGCACGGCGTGGGACCCGGGAGCTTCGTCGCCCTGCTGATGGAACGTTCCGCCGAGCTGCCCGTCGCCCTCCTGGCCGTGCTGCGCGCGGGCGCCGCGTACGTCCCCCTCGACCCCGAGCACCCGGCGGCCCGCACCGCGGCCCTGCTCGACGAGTGCGGGGCCCGCATGATCCTCGCCGACGCCCGCCACGCGGCGGCGCCGCGCGCCGCCGGGCGGACCGTCCTGGTGCCCGGTGAGGACGGCGGCCCCCAGGAGACCGGACGGTCCGCGGTCGCCCCGGGGCCGGCCCGGGAGGTCCGGCCCGAGGACCCCGCCTACCTGATCTTCACCTCCGGCTCCACCGGCCGCCCCAAGGGCGTCGTCGTCTCCCACCGGGCCATCGCCAACCGCCTGCTGTGGATGCAGGACGCCTACCGGCTCACCCCCGGCGAACCGGTCCTGCACAAGACCCCGTACACCTTCGACGTCTCGGTGTGGGAGCTGTTCTGGCCCCTCGTCACCGGCGCCACCCTCGTGATCGCCCCGCCGGGAGCCCACCGAGACCCGCTGCGCCTCGGGGAACTGATGCGGTCCGAGGAGGTGAGCACCGCCCACTTCGTGCCCTCGATGCTGGACGCCTTCCTCGACGACCCGCGTGCCGTCGACGGTGCCCGCGGCCTCACCCGGCTCGTGTGCAGCGGCGAGGCCCTCCCCGCCGACCTGCGGGACACCTTCTTCGACCGGCTCCCCGGCGTGGCCCTGCACAACCTGTACGGACCCACCGAGGCGGCCGTGGACGTCACCCACTGGCAGTGCCTGCCCGGCGAGGGTGACACCGTGCCCATCGGGCGGCCCATCGCCAACCTCAGGACGCACGTGCTCGACGGCCGGCTCGCCGAGGTCCCCACCGGCGTCACCGGAGAGCTGTACCTGGAGGGAGTCGGCCTCGCCGAGGGCTACCACGGGCGCCCCGAGCTCACCGCCGAACGGTTCCCCGTCACCACCGGCCCCGACGGCGCCGCCCGGCGCCTCTACCGCACCGGGGACCTGGCCCGCCGCCGCCCCGACGGGGCCCTGGAGTACGCCGGTCGCACCGACCACCAGATGAAGGTGCGCGGGTTCCGCGTCGAACCCGGCGAGATCGAGGCCGTCCTCACCGCGCACCCCGAGGTCCGCTCCTGCGCGGTCCTGCTCCGCGAGGACCGGCTCACCGGCTACGTGACCCCGGCCCTCCCGCAGGAACGCCTTCCGGAGCTGGCCGCCCACCTCCGGGAGCGGCTCCCCGAGCACATGGTCCCGGCGGCCTGGGTCACCCTCGACGCGCTGCCGGTGACCGCGAACGGCAAGCTCGACCGGGCCGCCCTGCCCGCGCCCCCGGCCGGTGGCACCGCCCGCACCGGCCGCGCCGCTCTCGTCCCGCCCCGCGACGCCACCGAGGAACGGCTCGCCGGGATCTGGGCGGAGCTGCTGGGCGGCGGACCGGTCGGCGTCCACGAGGACTTCTTCGAACTCGGCGGGCACTCCATCGACGCCCTGCGCCTGACCGGGCGCGTCAACGCAGCCTTCGGCGCCGGACTGTCCGTCGGCACCCTCCTGGAGCGGCCCACGGTGGCCCGGCTGGCCGAGCTGCTGCGCGAGGACGCCCCCGCGCGGCCGGGACGGGCGGAGCCCGCACCGGTGCGCATCCGGCCGGAGGGGGAGCTGCCCCCACTGGTCCTCGTCCACCCCGTCGGCGGGCAGGTGCTGTGCTACCGGGCCCTCGCCGCCGCCCTGGCGCCGGGACGGCCCGTGCTCGGCCTCGCCGCCCCCGCGCCACGGGCGGACGGTCGCCCCCGCACGGTGGCCGAACTGGCCGAGGCGCACCTGGACACCCTCGAACGCGCCCTGCCCACCGGCCCGTTCCACCTGGCGGGCTGGTCCTTCGGCGGGCTCCTCGCCCACCGGATGGCCGCCGTGCTCGCCGCCCGGGGCCGCCCCGCCGCCTCCCTCACCCTGCTCGACACCGCCCACCCCGACCCGGAGGCGGTACCGGCCGACGAGGCCGGGCTGCTGGAGTGGTTCCACGAGGACCTCGCCCGCACCGCCGGCACCGACCCCGGCGCGGCGCGGCTCACGGAACTGAGGGCGGCGCTGCGGGCCGCCACGGCGGGGACCTCGGACGGACCCTCCGGCCCGGAGGCCGCGACCGCCGGACTGCGGGCGCTGGCCGCCCACACGGCCCGGCACCACCCCGGCGTCCTGCCCGGGGAGGCGGAACTGGCGGGCCACTACGCGGTGTTCGCCGAGGCGGTGCGCGCCGCCGCCGGTCACCGACCGGAGCCCGTGACCGGTCCCGTCCACTACCACCAGAGCACCACCGGCGCGGCGTACGGGACGGCCCGGAGCTGGGCGGAGTACGCCTCCGACGGGCTGGTCCGCCACGAACTGGACGCCGACCACTACGCGTTGGTGCGCAGTCCGCACGTGGACACCGTCGCGGCCCGCCTCGACGCGGACCTCGCCGCCGCCGACCCGGTCCGCCCCGCCGGACCCGGCGCCTGAGGAGGCCGGGGTCGGGGCCCGCGAGCCCGCCCCGGCCCACCCCCGGGCCCCCGGCCCCCTCCGACCCGTCCCCGACTCCTCTCCGGCACCACGCCGCCCGCCGTCCGCCCGTCGTCCCGATCCGGGACGACGGCCCGGCCCTCCCACCAGAAACGGAAATCCGCACCCGTGACAAGCGACACCCACCGCCCGGCCGCCGGTCTCACCGGCCGGATCCAGGACGGCCCGGCACGCCTGCTGCACGAGGAGGTCCTCGCCCCGCAGTTCGCGTTCGAGTCCCGGCACCTGTTGCACCACTACACGGCCGCCGAGAAGGTCCTCGCCGCCGAGTACGCCCGGATGGGCCTGCTCACGGAGGCCGAGGCCGGCGCCGTGGCCGCCCTGCTCCACGGGATCGGCCCCGACACCCTCACCGCCCGCCCCGACGCCAACCTCTCCGACCTCGCCTTCGCCATCGAACGGCACGTCGAGGCCGGACTGGAACGGCCCCTGCCGCACTGGCACGTGGACCGCAGCCGCAACGACCTCCAGGCCACCGCCCAGGTGATGTACGGGCGGGAACGGCTCGCCGAACTCGCCGGGGCCCTCCTGGCCCTCGGGGAGACGGCCGTCCGCGCCGCCGACGCCACCCGCACCCTCCCGATGCCCGGCTACACCCACTTCCAGGCCGCCCAGGTCATCACCCCCGGCTTCCACCTCGCCGCCCTGTCCGAGCACGTGCTGCACACCCTCGGCCGGCTCCTGCACACCTACGACGGCGTCGACGCCTGCCCCCTGGGCTCCGGCGCCATGGCCGGCCAGGAACTGCTTTGGGACCGCGACCGGATGGCCCGCCTGCTGGGCTTCTCCCGGCCCCAGCAGAACGCCCTCACGGCCGTGGCGGGCCGCCGCTGGAGCGCCGAACTCACAGCAGAATTGAGCCTGTTCGGCAGCACCCTGGCCCGTTTCGTCACCGACCTGCTCACCTGGGGCGGCAGCGAACACGGCTTCCTCGACCTGCCGGACGAGCTCTCCGGGATCTCCTCGGCGATGCCGCAGAAGAAGAACTTCCCCGTCCTGGAACGCATCCGGGGCCGCACCGCCCACCTGACCGCCTTCCACGCCGACGTCCTGCTCGGCCAGCGCAACACCCCGTTCAGCAACCTCGTCGAGGTCTCCAAGGAAGCCGGTACCCACGTCCACCAGGCCGTCGGCTCCGCCCTGGGCACCGTACGGCTGCTCACCGAGGTCCTCGCCCGCGCGGGCTTCCGGGCCGACCGCATGCGGGAGGTCTGCGAACGCGAGTACCTCGGCGGCTTCAGCCTCGCCAACGCCCTCAGCCTCACCGCCGGCGTGCCCTGGCGGACCGCCCAGGTCATCGCCGGGCAGTACGTCGTGGCCGCCGCCCGCGCCGGGATCCCGCCCCACCCCGGCGACCCCGCCCTCCTGACCCGCGCGGCCGCCGACCACGGCCACGAGCCCGCCGACCCCGCCGCCCTGCTGGCCGCCGCCTTCGACGTCACCGCGGCCCTGGAACGGCTCTCCTCCACCGGATCGGCCCACCCCGAGGCCGTCGCGGCGCACCTCACCGCCCAGCGGGAGGCGTACGCCGAGCTCGCCGCGGCCTGGGAGCGGCGCGCCGCCACCCGGCGCGCCGGCGCCGCCGAGACCGACCGCGCCCTGTCCCTGCCCGTCCGGGAGGAGGTGCCCGGTGCCCCCGGTCACGAGCCCCGCCACTGACACCGGCCCCGGCGCCCCCACCCTCGCGGGACCCGGCACCGGACGCGCCTTCGGGACCTTCGGGGAACTCCTCCAGGGCGCCCTGCCCGAACCGGACGGCGACTTCCTCGTCACCTTCCCGCTCGCCCGCTGGTCCACCGCCGTCTTCCGCCCCGGACCCGCCGGCTCCGGACCCGGCGTCCGGGTGGTGCCCGCCCACAAGACCAAGGCCCGCCGCGTCGCCGAAGCCGTCCTCGCCGCCGCCGGCGCCCCCGACGGCGGGGTCCTGGAGATCACCGCGGACCTGCCCGAGGGCAAGGGCCTCGCCAGCTCCTCCGCCGACCTCGTCGCCACCGTCCGCGCCGTCGGCGACGCCCTCGGCACCGTCCTGCCGGCCGACCGCACCGAGGACTTCCTGCGGGCCGTGGAACCCTCCGACGGCGTGATGCACGACGGCGTCGTCGCCTTCCACCACAAGGCCGTACGACTCCGCCACCGACTCGGGGACCTGCCCCCGCTCGCCGTCCTCGCCCACGACCTCGGCGGACAGGTCGACACCCTCGCCCACCACCGGACCGCCCGCCCCGTACCGGCCGCCGACCGCGCCGAGTACGCCCGCCTCCTCGACCGGCTCACCGGAGCCGTCGCCCGCGGCGACCTGCCCGCCGTCGGCGCCGTCGCCACCCGCAGCGCCGAACTCCACACCGCCCGCCGCCCCCGCCCCGGCCTCGACCTGCTGCGCCGCCTCGGCCACGAGGTCGACGGCTACGGCCTCGTGCTCGCCCACAGCGGCACCGTCCTCGGCATCCTCCTCGACGCCGACGACCCCGAGCTCGACACCAAGACCGCCCACGTCCGCGCCGGCTGCGCGGCCCTCGGCGGCGGCGTGTCCGTCCACCGCAGCCTCGGCCCCGGCGACGGCCCGCCCCCCACCGGGGCACCGGACCGCCTCCCCGCCCATCCCACGGAGAACTGACCATGCTGTACGACACCCTGGCCGACGCGATCGGCGGCACCCCCCTGGTGCGGCTGCGCACCGGCACGGACCGCGGCGTCGAGGCGTACGCCAAACTCGAACTCCAGAACCCCTTCGCGATGAAGGACCGGGTCGCCCGCCACATCCTCCGCGAGGCCCGCCGCCGCGGCGACCTGCTCCCCGGCGCTCCCGTCGTGGAGAGCTCCTCCGGCACGATGGCCCTCGGCGTGGCCCTCGTCGGCCGCTCCCTCGGCCACGAGGTCCACATCGTCACCGACCCCCGCATCGACCCCGTCACCCTCGCCAAACTCCGCGCCCTCGACTGCCGGGTGCACATCGTCGAGGCCATGGGGGCCCAGGGCTGGCAGAGCGCCCGACTGGAACGCCTCGCCGCCCTGATGGAGACCCTGCCCGGGGCCTTCTGGCCCCGCCAGTACTCCAACCCCGACAACCCCGGCGCCTACCGCGGCCTGGCCGCCGAACTCCTCGCCGACCTCGGCCACGTCGACGTGCTCGTCGGCGCCGTCGGCAGCGGCGGCTCCCTGTGCGGCACCGCCCGCGCCCTCAAGGACACCCTGCCCGACCTCCGCGTCGTCGGCGTCGACTGCGTCGGCAGCGCCCTGTTCGGCCAACCCGACCGCCCCGGACGGCTGCAGAGCGGACTCGGCAACAGCCTGCTCCCCGAGAACCTGGACCGCACCCTCATCGACGAGGTGCACTGGCTCAACGACCGCGAGGCCTTCACCGCCGCCCGCGAACTCGCCCGCGACCAGCAGGTCTTCGGCGGCAACACCTCCGGCTCGGTCTACCGGGTCGTCACCGCCCTCGCCGCCGCGGCCGCGCCCGGCACCCGCATCGTGGGCATCCTCCCCGACCGCGGCGACCGCTACGCCGACACCGTCTACGACGACGCCCACTGGGCGGCCCACGACCTGTCCGAGCTCCCCGCCCCCGGCGCCCCCGCCGAGCTGCCGCCGGGCGCCGTCGCGCACAGCTGGTCCCGGACCGCCCACCGGGCCCCCGAAGACCTGCGCCGCCACCTGGTGTTCGTCGAGTCCAACACCACCGGCACCGGCATGATCGCCCTGGACCTGGCCCGCGAACTCGACGCGGAACCGGTGCTGCTCACCTCCGACCCCGGCCGCTACCGGGGACTGACCGACACCGGCGCGGAGGTCCTGCGCTGCGACACCAACGACGACGCCGCGCTGCGCGCCGCCCTCCTCGGCCGGTTCCGCCGCGAGGAGATCGCCGGCCTCACCACCACCAGCGACTTCTACGTCCCCGCCGTCGCCCGCCTCACCACCTGGCTCGGCCTGCCCGGCAACCCGCCGGAGGCGGCCGCCGCCTGCCGCGACAAGGCCGCCCTGCGGGCCGCGCTCGCCGCCGCCGGGGTCCGGCAGCCCCGCCACGCCGTGGTCCGGGACCCCTCGGAGCTGCCCGGGGCCCTGGCCGTCACCGGCCTGCCCTGCGTGGTCAAGCCCGCCGACGGCTCCGGCTCCACCCACGTCCTGCTCTGCCACGACGAGGCCCGCGCCCTGGCCCAGACGGAGCTGATCCTCGCCGAGGAGACCAACGCCCGGGGCATGGCCGCGGCCCGCACCGTGCTGGTGGAGGAGTACCTCGACGGACCGGAGGTCAGCGTCGAGACCTTCGGGACCGGCGGCCGCGTCCACCGGGTCGGCGTCACCGCCAAGTCCGTCACGGGCGCCCCGTACTTCGTCGAACACCGGCACGTCTTCCCCGCCCCGCTGCCCGAGGCCGAGTCCCGTGCCGCCGCGGACACCGCGGTGGCCGCGCTCGCCGCCGTCGGCCTGGGCCACGGCGCCGCGCACACCGAGGTCAAGCTGACCGCCGACGGCCCCGCCGTGGTCGAGATCAACCCCCGCCCGGCGGGCGGCATGATCCCCGAACTGGTACGCCTGGCCACCGGCGTGGACCTGCTCCGCGCCCAGCTCCGGGCCGCCCTCGGCCGGACCCCCGGCCTGGAGCCCGACCGCGTCGGCCACGCGGGCATCCGCTTCCTGCTGGCCGACTCCGAGGGCCCGCTGGCCGGAGTGGAGGGCGAGGCGGAGGCCGCCGCCGTCCCCGGGATCGCGTCGGTCACCGTCACCGCCGCCCCCGGCACCCCCGTCCGTCCGCCCCGCAGCGCCGCCGACCGCCTCGGCCACGTCATCGCCCGCCACACCACCGCCGAAGGGGTGATCGCCGCCCTCGACGAGGCGCACTCCCGACTGCGCCTCACCGTCGGCGAGTCCCACGTACCGGCGGGCGCGGGCGCCACCGGCCCCTGAGCCGGCACCGGACCCCGCACCGCCCGCACCACCCCGTACGACCGGCACCACCTGATTCCGAACCGTCCCGATCACCCGTCTCCGCAGGAGGAGTTCCCATGTCCAACCCGTTCGAGAACGACGCCGCCCCCTACACCGTCGTCCGCAACGAGGAGCTGCAGCACGCCCTGTGGCCCGCCGCCACCCCCGTCCCGGCCGGCTGGGACGTCGTCCACGGCCCCGACAGCCGCGAGAGCTGCCTGGACTACGTCGAGACCCACTGGACCGACATGCGCCCCGCCTCCCTGGTCGCCGCCCTCGCCGCCGCGGGGGCCGACCGTGGCTGACCGCCCGGCCCGCCCCCGGACCGCCGCCGCGGACCCGGCGCCCGATCCGGTGCGGCTCCTGTGCGGCCTCTTCGCCGACGTGCTCGGGCTGCCCCGGGTCGCCCCGGAGGCCGGTTTCACCGAGCTGGGCGGCGACAGCATCCAGGCCATCCAAGTGGTCGGCCGGGCCCGCCGGGCCGGGCTCGTCCTCGGCACCCGGGAGGTGCTGCGCAGCGAGTCCGTCCGCGCCCTGGCGGCCGGCGCCCGGACGGCGGGCCCGGCCGGCGGGTCCGCCCGTCCGGCCGGGCCGGTCCGCCGGCTCGGCCCCTTCCCCGCCACCCCGATCATGGACTGGCTGGCCGAGACGGCCGCCCCCGGCGTCCCCGCGGACAGCTACCACCAGTCCCTGGTCCTCCTCACCCCGCCCGGCCTGGGCCGGGACCGGGCCGCCCGCCTCCTCCAGGCCCTGACCGACCACCACGACCTGCTCCGGCTCCGGATGCCGGGCGGCACCGGGGCCCGGCCCTCCCGACCCGAACTCCCGCCCCCGGGCAGCGTGGACGCCGCGGCGCTCCTGCACACCGTGGACGCCCGCGAGGTCCCCGAGGACCGTCTCCCCGACCTGACCCGCGAACACATCGCCGCCGCCGCCCGGCTCCTCGCGCCCGGCGAGGGCACCGTCCTGCGGGCCGTCCTCCTCGACCGGGGCCCGGACCTCCGGGGCCGCCTGGCCCTCGTCGTCCACCACCTGTCCGTGGACGGCATCTCCTGGCGGGTCCTCCAGGAGGACCTCAGGACCTGCTGGCAGGAGCTCGCCGAAGGCCGCGAACCGGCCCCCGCCCCCGTGCCCACCCCCTTCGCGGAATGGGCGGCGCTGCTGCGCGCCGAGGCCCTGTCCGGACGCCGCACCGCCGAGGCCGGCCACTGGCGGGACACCCTCCGCCCCGCCCCCGAACCCCTCGCGGGCACCTGCCCGCACGGCCCCCTCGACCCCGACGCCCCCGAACGCACCCTCACCCTGACCCTGCCCCCCGAGGTCACCGCCCCCCTCCTCACCCGGGCCCCGGCCGCCGTCAACGGCACCGTCGACGACGTCCTCCTCACCGGGCTCGCCCTCGCCGTCCTGGCCTGGCGGCGCCCGCACACCGGCCCCGCCGACTCGGGGACCGTCCTCGTCGACGTCGAGGGGCACGGACGCCAGGACATCACCGACGGCACCGAGGACGAGGCCCCCGACCTGTCCCGCACCGTCGGCTGGTTCACCACCGTCCACCCCGTCCGCATCGACCTCGGCCGCACCGACCCGGACGGCGCCCGCACCGGCGGCCCCGCCGCCGGTGACGCCCTGCGGCGCGTCAAGGAGGCCCTGCGGGCCGTCCCCGACAAGGGCATCGGATACGGACTGCTGCGCCACACCAACCCCCGCACCGCACCCGCCCTCACCGGCGCCGGCATCCCCGAACTGGGCTTCAACTACCTGGGCCGGTTCCCCGTCGGCGGCACCGACGACTGGGAGGCCGCCCCCGGACACGCCTTCGCCCTGGACGCCGCCGAACCGGGCATGCCCCTGCCGCACGCCCTGGAGGTCAACGCGGCGGCCCACGAGGGGCCCGAGGGGCCGGCCCTCACCGCCACCTGGACCTGGTCCGGCAACGCCTACGACGCCGCACGCGTCCGCGCCCTGGCGGAGGAGTGGTTCGCCATGCTCCGGGCCGTCGCCCACCACGCCGAACAGCCCGGCGCGGCCCGCCTCACCCCCTCGGACGTGTCCCTGACCGGCCTCTCCCAGACCGACCTCGACCTCTTCGAATCCCAGCTCGGAGCACCCCTGTGATCCCCCTGACCCACGCGCAGCACCGGCTGTGGTTCATCTCCCGGGACGCCGTCACCGACGACGCCCCGACCGAGGGCACCCCCGGCGACGGCCTGTACACCATCGCCACCGGACTGCCCCTGAGCGGCCCCCTCGACACCGAGGCCCTGCGCGGCGCCGTCGCCGACACCACGGACCGCCACGAGGCCCTGCGGACCCTCTTCCCCGACGACCGGGGCACCCCCCGCCAGCACGTGCTGCCCGCCGGGGCGCCCGAGACCGGGGCCGCCTTCACCCTGACCCCCTGCGCGGCCGGCGCGCAACGGGACCGGGCCCGCGAGGCCGCGACCCGCCCCTTCGACCTGGCCCGCGAAACCCCGCTGCGGATCGAGCTGTTCACCGACGGCGCCGACCGGCACCACCTGCTGCTCGCCCTCCACCACATCGCCGGCGACGGCGCCTCCCTGGACCTCCTGATCCGCGACCTCGCGGCCGCCTACGCCGCCCGCCGCACCGGGACCTCCCCCGACTGGCCCGAACTCCCCGTGCAGTTCCCGGACTACGCCCTCTGGCAGCGCGAACTCCTCGGCGACCCCGCCGACCCCGACTCGCGACAGGCCCGCGCCCTCGCCCGGCGGGCCGCCGCCCTCACCGGACTCCCCGCCGAACTCGCCCTGCCCGCCGACCGGCCCCACCCCGCCGCCCCCACCCACCGCGGCGGCACCGTGTCCGCCGCCCTGGACCCCGCCGCGCACGCGCTGCTGGCCGGCCTGGCCCGGGACCGCCGCACCACCCCCTTCACCGTGGTGCAGGCCGCCTTCGCGGCCCTCCTCACCCGGCTCGGCGCCGGCACCGACATCCCGCTCGGCTGCCCCGTCGACGCCCGCGAGGAGGAGGAACTGCAGCACCTCATCGGCCTGTTCGTGGACACCGTCGTCGTCCGCGCCGACACCTCCGGCGACCCCGGCTTCGCGGCACTCCTCGACCGCGTCCACGGAGCGGTCCTCGACGCCCGGGCCGACGCCGGCCTGCCCTTCGACGTGCTCGTCGGGCACCTCGCCCCGCCGCGCGCCCCCGGCCGCCACCCGCTGTTCCAGGTCGCCGTGGCCGCCCAGCGCGAGGACGGCCCGCCCGCCGCGTTCGCCGGCCTGCGCACCGGAGCCCCCGAGCCCGTCCGCACCGGCACCGCCAAGTTCGACCTCACCCTGGAGGTCACCGAACACCACGCCCCGGACGGCACCCCGGTCGGCATCGGGCTCACCCTCGAACACGCCCTGGACCTCTTCGACGAGGACACCGCCCGCCGTCTCCTGCACCGCCTGGTCCGGCTCGCCGCGGCCGCCGCCGCGGCCCCCGACCGCCCGCTGTCCGCCCTGCCCGTCCTCACCGAGGACGAGGAGGAGGCCCTGCGCGGCGACTGGCGGGGCGCCCCCGCCGCCTCCGACGAGGCCACCGTCCACGAGCTGTTCGCCGAGGCCGCCGCCGCGCACCCGCACCGCCCCGCCGTCCGCTGCGCCGGACAGGAGACCACCTACGGACAGCTCGACGCGCGCGCCGCCCGCTGGGCCGACCGACTGGCCGCCGCGGGCGTCCGCCCCGGCGAGAACGTCGCCGTGCTCATGGACCGCTCCACCGAACTCGTCGCCGCCTGCCTCGGCATCCTCCGGGCCGGCGCCGCCTACCTGCCCCTCGACGCCCGCGCGCCCCGGTCCCGTACCGCCGGACTCGCCGCGTCGGCCAGCGTCGGGGTGCTCGTCACGGACACCCCCGCGGCCACCGGTGAAGCCGCGACCACCGGTGAGGCCCCCGCCACCGAGGCCGCCGACTTCGGGATTCCGGTCACCCTCCGCCCCGAGGACCCCACCACGACGGCCGCGACGGCCCCCGCGCCGGCCCCCCGGCCCCCCGTGCACCCCGACTCCCTCGCCTGCCTCATGTTCACCTCCGGCTCCACCGGCACCCCGAAGGGCGTCGCCGTCCCGCACCGCGCGGTCGTCGCCCTCGCGCGCGACGGCCACTGGCGGGGCGGCGCCCACCGCCGCGTCCTGTTCCGCTCCCCGCACGCCTTCGACGCCTCCACCTACGAACTGTGGGTCCCCCTGCTCACCGGCGGACTCGTCGTGGTGGCTCCGCCCGGGGACCTCGACCTCGACGACCTCGCCCGGTTCGTCGAGGAGGAGCGCGTCACCGGCACCTTCCTGACCGCCACCCTCTTCAACGAGCTCGCCGACCGCCACCCCGAACGCCTGACCGGCCTCCACGAGGCGATGACCGGCGGAGAGGCCGCCTCCCCGGCCGCCGTCCGCCGGGTCCGCGAACACTGCCCCGGCACCACCGTCACCAACGCCTACGGGCCCACCGAGACCACCACCTTCGCCGCGCTCCACCCGCTCCGCCCCGGCACCCCCGGCCCCGCCGGCCAGGTGCCGATCGGCCGCCCCCTCGACGGCACCGGGCTGCACGTCCTCGACGCCGCCCTGGCCCCCGTACCGCCCGGCGTCACCGGCGAGCTGTACGTCTCCGGCCGCGGCCTCGCCCAGGGCTACCTGGGGCGCCCCGGAGCCACCGCCGAACGCTTCCTGCCCTGCCCCGACGGACCCCCCGGCACCCGCATGTACCGCACCGGGGACCTGGCCCGCCGGCTCCCCGGCGGCGAGGTCGAGTACCTGGGCCGCGCCGACCGGCAGCTCAAGCTCCGCGGCATGCGCGTGGAACCCGGCGAGGTCGAGGAGGCCCTGCTCCGGCACCCCGCCGTGGGCCAGGCCGCCGTCACCCTCGTCACCGGCCCGACCGGACCGGCGCTCGCCGCCTACGCCGTCCCCGTCGACGGCGCCGACTGCGCGCCGCCCGACCTCCGCGCGCACCTGCGCGACCTGCTGCCGCCCTGGACCGTGCCCGCCACCGTCACCGTGCTGGACCGGATGCCCGTCACCGCCAACGGCAAGACGGACCACGCCGCGCTCCCCGACCCGAGCGCGCCCGCCCCCGCCGGAGGCCCCGCCGAAGGCCCGCGCACCGCCACCGAGCGGGCCGTCTGCGCCGTCCTCGAAGAGGTCCTCGGTACCGCCCCGGTCGGACTCCACGACAACTTCTTCGACCTCGGCGGGCACTCCCTGCTCGCCTCCCGCGTCCTCGCCGGGGTGCGCGCCGCCCTCGGCACGCCCGTGCCCGCCCGCCGCTTCCTCCTCGCGCCCACGGCCGCCGGACTCGCCGCGGCGGTCGAGGAGGCCGCCGCCGAAGGCGCCCGCGACACGGCCCCGCCGGTCGTCCGGCGCCGCCGGGGCGCCGCCCGCACCTGACCCCGCCGCCCCGACCGCCCGCGCTCCACCGCCCCGCCGCCATCCCGCCGGCCTTCGGGCCCGCCGACCCGCCGAGGAAGCACCGCATGAACCAGCCCGCACCCGACTCCGCGCCCGCGGCACCCCAGGTCGAGGACGTCCTGCCGCTCTCGCCCCTCCAGGAGGGCGTCCTCTTCCACGCCCAGTTCGACGACACCGGCCCCGACGTGTACACCGCCCAGCTGCTGCTGGACCTCACCGGTCCCCTCGACCCCGCCCGCCTGCGGGCCGCCGCCGACACCGTCCTCGCCCGGCACGCGAACCTCCGCGCCGGATTCCTGCGCCGCGCCTCCGGAGAACCGGCCCAGGTCGTCCGCCGCTCCGTGTCCGTCCCCTGGGAGGAACACGACCTCACCGCCCTCGGCCCCGAAGCGCTGCGCCCCGCCCTGGACCGGCTGCTCGCCGAGGACCGGGCCCGCCGCTTCGACCCGGCCCGGCCCCCGCTGCTGCGCCTGACCCTGCTGCGCACCGGCCCCGACCGGCACCGCCTGCTGCTGACGTACCACCACATCCTCTTCGACGGCTGGTCCTGGCC
Organism: Streptomyces sp. NPDC097619; assembly: GCF_040302735.1. Taxonomy (NCBI): domain Bacteria; kingdom Bacillati; phylum Actinomycetota; class Actinomycetes; order Kitasatosporales; family Streptomycetaceae; genus Streptomyces; species Streptomyces sp. NPDC097619. The sequence continues at coordinate 37,692 of NZ_JBEOSD010000054.1, forward strand.
GGTGCTGGTGCGCGAACTCCTCGCCCTCCACGCGGCCGGCCCGGACGCCGACCCGGCGGCCCTCCTCGGCCCGGTCACCCCCTACGCCGACTTCCTGCGCCACCTCGCCGGCCGCGACGCCGGGGCCGCCCGCACCGCCTGGTCCGAGGCCCTCGCCGGACTGGAGTCCGGCTGCCGCACCGCCCCCGTCTCCGTGCCGCCCGGCGCGGTCCTGCCGGCCCGGGTGGAGACCGTCCTGCCGGCCGACACCGCGGACCGCCTCACCGCCCTGGCCCGCGAGCACCGGCTCACCCCGAGCACCGTCGTCCAGACCGCCTGGGCCCTGCTGATCGCCGCCCAGATCCGGTCCGAGGACGTCGTGTTCGGCACCGTGGTCAGCGGCCGCGCCACCGACCTGCCCGGCGTCGCGGACATCGTCGGCCTGTGCATCAACACCGTGCCGGTCCGGGTCCGCCTCGACCGCGCCGAACCCCTCGCCGCCCTCCTCGGCCGGGTCCAGGAGGAACAGGCCCGCCTCATCGACCACCACCACCTCGGACTCACCGAGATCCAGCGCACCGCCGGGGCGGGGGAGCTCTTCGACTCCTGCGTCACCTACCAGAACTACCCCGTGGACCCCGAAGGGCTCGCCGCCCTCTCCTCCGGCGCCCTCCGCGTCACCGGCCTCGAACCGTACGACGCCGCCCACTACCCGCTCAGCCTCACCGCCATCCCCGGCGAGGGCCTGCGGCTCCAGATCGACCACCGGCCCGACGTGTTCACTGCGGACGCGGCCCGCGCCCTCCTCGACCGCCTGGTGCGCGTCCTGCACGCCATCGCGGAGGACCCGCTGCGCCCCGCCGGCTCCGTGGACCTCCTCTCGGCCGACGAACGCCGCCTGGTGCTGGAGGAGTTCAACGACACCGCCCGCGACGAGGACTACGCCGAGGTCCCGGACCGGGTCCGCCGCACGGCCGCCCGCACCCCCGGCGCCGTCGCCGTCACCGACGAGCACGGCACCGTGTGGGACTACGCCGAACTGCTCGCGCGCGCCGACACCATCGGCGCCCGCCTCCTCGCCGACGGGGTCCGCCCCGGCGACCTGGTCGCCGTCCTCAGCGAACCCACCGCCGTCGTGCCCGCGGCCGTCCTCGGCATCCTCGACTCCGGAGCCGCCTACGTCCCGCTGGACCCGGACGGACCGGTGACCCGGACCGCCGCCCTGCTCGCCGGAGCCGGCATCGGCCGCGTCCTCGCCGCCCCCGACCGGCTCGCCCGCGCCCGGGAGATCGCCGCCGCCGTACCCGGCGCCGGCCCGCGGATCCTCCCGCTGGACGACACCCCCGCGCCCGCCGGCCCCTCCCGGGCCGACGCGGGCGGCCCCGACGCCCTCGCCTACGTCTGCTTCACCTCCGGTTCCACCGGCCGCCCCAAGGGCGCCATGGTCCACCGCCGCGGCATGAACAACCACCTCCTCGCCAAACTCGACGACCTCCGGCCGACCCCCGCCGACAGCGTGGTCATGAACGCGCCCCTGACCTTCGACATCTCCGTCTGGCAGATGCTCGCCCCGCTCCTCACCGGCGGCCGCGTCCACCTGGTCTCCCGGGACACCGCCCGCGACCCCGCCGCCCTGTTCGCGGACGTCGCCCGGCACGGCATCACCGTCATGGAGACCGTGCCGTCCTTCGTCCGCGCCGCCGTGGACCTCTGGGACAGCGGCGTCACCCCGCCCGAACTCCCCGCGCTGCGCTGGTTCGTGGTCAACGGGGAGGTGCTGCCGCCCGAACTGTGCGCGCGCTGGTACGACCGCCACCCGGACGCCGCGATCATCAACGCCTACGGCCTCACCGAGTGCTCCGACGACAACACCCACGCCTTCATCGGCCCCGACCCCGCCGCCGAACTCGACCAGGGCCGCCTGCCCGTCGGCCGCCCCCTCCGCAACAACCGGCTCTACCTCCTCGACCCCGGACTGGCCCCCGTCCCGCCCGGCGTCCCCGGGGAACTCTTCATCGCGGGCACCGGCGTCGGCCCCGGCTACCTCGGCGAGCCCCGGCGCTCCAGCGAACGCTACGTACCCGACCCGTTCGCGGAGGCCCCCGGCTCCCGCATGTACCGCACCGGAGACCTCGCCCGGCTCCGCGCCGACGGCCAACTGGACTTCCTCGGCCGCCAGGACCACCAGGTCAAGGTCCGCGGCAACCGCGTGGAACCCGGCGAGGTCGAGAGCGCCCTGCGCGCCGTGCCCGGGGTCACCGAGGCCGTGGTCGTGGCCCGCCCCGACCCGGCGGGCGGCCTGCGGCTGGTCGGCTACCTCACCGGGGACACGGACGCGGACACGGCCCGCACCGCGCTGGCCCGCGCCCTGCCCGGCTACATGGTCCCCTCCGTGCTGCTGGTCCTCCCCGCGCTGCCGCTCACCGTCAACGGCAAGCTCGACCGCAAGGCCCTGCCGGATCCGGCGCTCCTGGCCGCGCCCGCGGGCCGGGCCCCGGCCGGACCCGGAGAGACGGCGGTCTGCGCCGTGTTCGCCGAGGTGCTGGGCCTGGCCGCGGCCGGACCGGACGAGGACTTCTTCACCCTCGGCGGGCACTCGCTGCTCGCCACCCGCCTCGTCGGCCGGCTCCGCACGGCCCTCGGCGCCGAACTCACCCTGCGGGACCTCTACGAGACCCCCACCCCGGCGGGCATCGCCACCCGCGTCGCCGCCGCTGCCGCCGGGGGAGCGGACCGGCCCGAGCCGCCCCGCCCCGCACTGCGCCCCCGCGCCCGCGCCTGAGCACCCGCGCCCGCGCCTGAGCGCCCGAGGGCGGCCCCGACCCCGGCCCACCGCCCGGACCGGGGCCGCCCACCGGCCCGCGCCCCTTCCCGCCCCGGCCACCCCTGCCCGTGCGGCCCCGCGCCTTCCCGCCCCCGCCCTCCCGTTCGCCCCTCCCGACCGTCAGGAGCACCTCCGTGACCCCCGTACCGTCCCCCGCCCCCGCCGCGGCCCCCGCGCCGCCCGCCCCCGGCGTCGCCCGGCCGGCGCCGGAGGGTCCGCCGTGGCCGGTCGGGGAGCCCGTGCCGCTGCTCATCGCCCGCCAGGCCGCCCGCACCCCCGACGCGATCGCCGTCCGGGCCCCCGGCGGGGACCTCACCTACCGGGAACTCGACCTGCGGGCGCGCGCGGTGGCCGCGGAGCTCCGGGCGGCCGGAGCCGGCCCGGAGGACCCGGTGCTGGTCGGCGTCCGCCGGGACACCGCCTGGGCGGTGGCCGTGCTCGGCATCTGGTACGCCGGGGCCGCCCCGCTCCTCGTGGACCTCGACGCCCCCGACGAGCGACTGCGGGCCCTGACCGCCGCCTCCGGCGCCCGCCACGCCGTCACCACCGGACACGCGGCGGCCGCCCGGCTCCACGAGCGGTGCGGGGCCCCGCTGCTGTGGGCCCGGACCGGGGGCACCCACACCGGCCCGCCGGTCGGCGACCGCGACGCCCCGGGAACGGTGCCCGGCGGCATCCCCGCCCAGGGGCTGGCCTACGTGCTGTTCACCTCCGGATCCACCGGGGCCCCCAAGCCGGTCGCGGTGGGCCACGCCGGACTGGCCCGGCAGGCCCGCGCGCTCGCCGGTCGGTACGCGCTCACGCCCGCCGACCGGGTGTTGCAGTTCGCCGCGCCCGCCTTCGACGTGGCCCTGGAGGAGGCCGTCCCCACCTGGTGCGCCGGCGGCACCGCCGTCTTCCTCGCCGACAACGTCCTGGCCCCCGCCGAACTGGAGGCCGTCCTCACCGCCCGCGGGGTCACCGTGGTCAACCTCCCCACCCCCTACTGGGCGCAGTGGACCGCCGACCTGGTCCGCGCCCCGCGCCCGCTGCCCGCGGACCTGCGGCTCACCGTGATCGGCAGCGACGCCGGTCGCACGGCCGACCTGGACCGCTGGCGGGCGGCCGGCGGGCCGCGGACCGTGAGCTGCTACGGGCTCACCGAGTCCACCATCACGGCCACCTCGTACGAGCCGGCCCCGGCCGGGGCGGACGGGCTCGCGGCGGACGTCCCCGGAACGGGTGCGCGCGCGGGGGATCCGACCGGCCTGATCCCGCTGGGCGTTCCGCTGCCCGGAGTCCGGGCGTACGTGCTGGACGAGGAACTGCGGGAGGTCCCGGCGGGGGCCGCCGGCGAGCTGTACCTGGCGGGGGCCTGCCTGGCCCGCGGCTACCACGGCCGTGCCGCCCTCACCGCCGAACGGTTCGTGGCGGACCCCTTCGCGGCGGAGCCGGGGGAGCGGATGTATCGCACCGGCGACCGGGTCCGGCGGGGGGCCGACGGCACCCTGGGCTTCCTCGGCCGGACCGACGACCAGGTCAAGATCCGGGGCCACCGGGTGGAGCTGCGGGAGGCGGAGGCGGCGGTCGCCGCCCACCCCGACGTGGCGGACGCGGTGGTGCGGGCCCTCCGGGGCACGGGCGAACCGCGGCTGGCGGCCTGGGTGGTGCTCGCCCCCGGGGCCGGTGCCGCGGACGGGCCGGAACTGCGCCGGTCCCTGCTCGGCCGGATCCCGTCCTACCTGGTGCCCGCCGATGTGGTGATCATGGCGGAGCTGCCGCGGACCCCGGGCGGCAAGCTCGACGCCCGCGCCCTGCCCGCCCCGGCGCCCGCGGCGGAACGCGCCGCCTGACCCGGACCGTCGCCCCGGGCCCGGGCCGCACCGGCCGGGCCCCGACCCCGCAACCGGCCCGCGCTCCCGGACCCGTGACCCGGATCCGGGGCCGGACCACGATCGAATCCAGACAAGGACAGCACCGTGCCCACCACCGCACCGGAGACCGGCACCGACGCCGGACAGCGTCGGCGCAGCCGTGACTTCAGGCTCTTCATGGCCTCCCACGTCTGCAACGAGCTGGGCAACAGCATCACATACGTCGCCCTGCCCCTGATGGCGGTCCTCACCCTGCACGCCTCCGCCTGGGAGGCGGGCCTGCTCGCGGCCGCCGAACAGGCCGCCTTCCTGCTGCTCGGACTGCCCGCCGGGGCCTGGGTGGACCGGATGCGCCGCCGCACCGTGATGATCGCGGCCGACCTCGCGCGCGCGGTGCTGCTGACGGCGGTGCCGGTGGCCTGGTTGCTCGACCTGCACTCGATGCCGTTGCTCTACGGGGTGGCGCTGCTGCTGGGCTGCGCCCGGCTGTTCGGGGACGTCGCCGACCAGAGCTACCTGCCGTCCCTGGTCGGCGGATCCGGTCTGGTGGCCGGCAACTCCCGTCTGGAGACGGTGCGTTCCACGGCCGAGTTCGCCGGGCCCGGCGTGGCCGGCTTCCTGGTGCAGCTGGTCGGCGCGGCCGGTACCCTCGCCGGGCAGGCCGTCACCTCGCTGCTGTCGGCGCTGCTGCTGGGACGGATCCGGACCCGGGAGCAGGACCCGGCGGTGCGGCAGCACGGCGAGGGCGCCCTCGGGGCCGGGGCCCCGAGGCCCCGCCTGGTCGCGGAGATACGCGAGGGGCTCCGCTTCGTGCTGCGCCACCGGGTCCTGCGGGTGATCGCGCTGGGCACCGCCTCCGTGAACCTGTTCCTGAGCGGCATCGGGGCCCTGGAGGTGCTGTTCCTGACCCGTACGGTCGGGCTGCCGCCGGCGGCCGTCGGCTGGGTGCTGACCGCGGCCACCGTGGGCTCGCTGTTGGGGGCCCTGGCCACGGAGCGACTGTCCCGGGTGGTCGGCGAGGCCCGGCTGACCTGGCTGGCGCTGCTGGTGACGATGCCCTTCGGGCTGCTCCTGCCGCTCGCCGGCGAGGGCTGGCGGCTCGGCCTGTTCGTGCTCGGCGCCCTGGTGCAGTCCGCCGGCGTCACCGTCTACAACATCGGCCAGGTCACCTACCGGCAGAGCGTGTGCCCGCCCCGGCTGCTGGGTCGCATGACCGCCACCATGCGGTTCCTGGTCTGGGGGGTGCTCCCGCTGAGCGGTCTGCTCGCGGGCGCGCTGGGTCAGCTGTACGGGGTCCGCGGCGCCCTGTGGATCCTCACCGGGGCGCTGTCCGCGGCCCCGTTGGTACTGCTGTGCTCCCCGCTGCGCCGGATGCGGGGCTTCGGGACGAACACCTCGGATCCCGAGGGTCCGTAGCCCAGCCGGAAGGCCACGTGCGTGAGCTGGGTCCGGTTCACCGCCCCCGTCTTGCTGCGGAGGCGCCGGAGGTAGGTGTCCACGGTGTGGGGGCTCAACCCCAACCGGTGGGCGATCATCCGGTACGTGTCGCCCTGGGCCAGGTGCGCCAGCACCTCCTCCTCGCGGGGGGTGAGGCTGGCGCCCGGCTCGGCGGCGGGGAAGAGGTGGGGGAGGTCGGTCTCGTGCATCGCGGGCTCCGAGGGGTCGGTGGGTGCGGGGCGCTCCGAGGGGGCGGTCGCGGCCGGCCGGTCGCCGCGGGGGCGGCCGGGGGGAGGCGCGACATGCCGTTCGAACGCGTCTCGATCAGCCTTTCGCCCTGCGTATGCTGATGCCAGGGGGCGGGCACCTCACCAAAGTGCCTGGCAGCAAGGCGACCCGGGGCGAAAAAGTGCAAAATGGGGCAAGAGTGTCTGATCTTCAGGGCGTGGACGTCGATGTCTACGGATGGGTCCTCGAACACCGGACGGTCGATCCGGACGTGGTAGCGGCCGGTACGGGAATCCAGCCCCAGGAGGCCGCCGACAGTGTGGAGCGGCTCCTCGCGGCCCAGCTCCTGCGCCGCAGCCCCTCCGACCCGGCCCTGGCCTTCGCCGTCGCGCCCGACACCGCGGCGGCCCGGCGCGCGGCGCCGCTCGAAGAGCACATCCGCGAGCACCGCCGCGAGATCGACCGCATCCGCGACGAGCTCGACAAGTTCGTCCCGCACTACCTGAGCCGCCGCTCCACCGGCGAGGCGCTGGAAGTCCTCCAGCACATCGAGGACGTGCGCAGCGCCCTCAACCGGGCCTCCGAGAACTGCACCTCCGAGGTGCTCAGCAGCCAGCCCGGCGGTGGCAGCCGGTACCCGGCCGCCATGCAGGAGGCCATCCGCCGGGACGAGGTCATGCTCCGCCGCGGGATATCCATGCGCTGCCTGTACCACCACACCGCCCGCTTCAACGGGCCCAGCCAGGCGTACGCCATGGCCGCCTCGGAGTTGGGCGCCGAGTACCGCACCGCCCACGAACTCTTCGGCCGCATCATCATCTTCGACCGCGAACTGGCCTTCATCCCCGTCCAGGACGGCAGTTGGGGAGCCGTCGTGATCAGGGAACCCTCCACGGTGGCGTACCTCGTGGACATCTTCGAGCAGACCTGGGACCGGGCCACCCCCTTCAGCAGCGCCGCCGGCCAGGACCTCGCCGAGGTGGCCCGCGAGATCCACGAGACGATCATCCGCCTGCTCGCCGCCGGCCTGAAGGACGAGGCCATCGCCCGCCGCCTCGGCATGTCCCTCCGTACCGCCCGCCGGCACATCGCCGACATCATGGAGGAACTCGGCGCGGGCAGCCGCTTCCAGGCCGGAGCGGCCGCCGCCGCCCGCGGTCTGCTGGACACCGGCGCCGCCGAGGACGGCCCGCCGGCGCCCTGACCTCCGGGCCCGCACGGCCCCGACCCCCGTGCGTCGGGGACGCCCCCCGCCCGTCGGTGGGGGGCGCCCGCCCGTCCCGGGCTTCCGGTCCCGCGTTCACGTGTCTTCCGTCCGCCCCGCGCCGTGGGTGATGCTGCGATCACGGGGCGGGAACTCGCCCGTCCCGATCCCGTCGCCCGTGCCCGCGCACGGCCCGGCGGGCTCTTCTGCGTACGGGGGCGATCCATGGACTGGCCGGTACTCGATCCTTTGACGGACCTCACGGCGGAGGCGCCGCCGCCCGCGGGCGCGGGGCAGGGGGCCCGCCCCCCGGACGACCGGGGCGAGCCGGACCACGTCCGCGAACTCGCCCTCTTCCTGGCCGTCCACTACGACCGGGCCCCCGGAGTGCTCTGGCCCGAACACGAGCCCCCCGCCCCCGGGCCGGGCCCCGACGGGACCTCGGAGCTGACCCGCCGGCTCGCCCTGCTCACCGGCCTCGCCGCGGCGCCCTGCGAGGGCCCCGCAGTCCGCGAACACGGACACCTGTTGGTCTACCAGTCGCGGGGCTCCCGGACCTGGGACCTGACCGGGCCGGGCCCCACCGGGGCCGATCGCCTCCGCTACCGGCTCCGCGCCGGAGAGGTGCTGTACGTGCCCGCCCACTGGGCCCGTCGACCGGAACCCGCCCACCGGACCGCACGGGAGACGGTCCTGGTGCTGCGCCCCGCCGTGGACTGAGCGGGGCGGGCGGGGTCGGGGTCGGACCGGAGGCCCGGAACGACCTGGAGGACCGGAACGACCGGAGGCCGGGGCGGCACCCGCAGTTCAGCACCGGCAGCGCCACCGCCAGGGCGCCCCCCAGCCGCACGGCGCC
>NZ_JBEOSD010000055.1:0-45883 GCF_040302735.1 Streptomyces sp. NPDC097619
GGGGGGGGGGGGGGGGGGGTGGGGGGGGGGGGGGGCGGGCGGGGCGGGGGCGCGCCGTGCCCGGCCCCGCCGGCCCCCCCGCGCCTCACACGCCGGCGGGACGTGACTCTGCTCCTGCCCCGCTGGTCTCGGCCCCGCCCAGGCTCCGCCACATGAAGGTGTGGACCAGGGCCTGGTTGAAGGCGATGTGGTCGTGGTCGGCCGCCCCGCTGTGGCCGCCGGACGTGTTCTCGTGGAAGAGGACGCGGTGGCCCAGCTCCCGCAGCCGGGCGGCCGTCTTGCGGGCGTGGCCGGGGTGGACGCGGTCGTCACGCGTGGAGGTCGTCAGCAGGACCGGCGGGTACGCGGCGTCCGCCCGCAGGCGGTGGTAGGGGGACAGGCCCTCCAGGTACGGGCGTTCCGTCGGGTCCTCCGGGTCGCCGTACTCCGCCACCCAGCTCGCCCCGGCCAGCAGACGGTGGAAGCGCAGCATGTCGAGGAGCGGGACCGCGGCCGCGATCGCGCCGAAGAGCTCCGGGCGGCGCGTCAGCATCGCCCCCATCAGCAGGCCGCCGTTGCTGCCGCCCGTGATCCCCAGCCGCGCGGGCGTGGTGATGCCGCGCGCCACCAGGTCCTCGGCCACCGCCGCGAAGTCCTCGTACGAGCGGTCCCGGCCCGACTTCAGGGCACTGCGGTGCCAGGCCGGTCCGTACTCGCCGCCGCCGCGGATGTTCGCCACCACGTACGTGCCGCCGCGCGCCAGCCACGCCCGGCCGCGGACCGCGCTGTACGCGGGCGTCAGCGACACCTCGAAGCCGCCGTAGCCGTTCAGGATCGTGGGGGACGGGCCGCGCCGTTCCCGGTCCGCCGGGCCGATCACGAAGTACGGCACCCGGGTGCCGTCGGCGGACACCGCGAAGTGCTGGGCCACCGCCAGCCCCTCCGCGTCGAAGCGGACCGTCGCCTGCCGCAGCACCTCGCTCGTGCCGCCGATCTCGCCGCGGTAGAGGGTGGACGGCTTCAGGTGCCCGGTGATGTCGAGGAAGTACTCCTCCCCGGTGTACGGGTCGGTGTCGGTCAGGGAGGCCGTGCTCAGCGGCGGTACGTCCGCCAGGGGCTGCCGCGCCCAGCCCTCCGGCCCGGGGGTCAGCACCTCGATCCGCGTGGACACGTCCGACAGGAGCTCCAGCACCAGGTGGCTGCGGGTCCAGGACCAGCCCGTCAGCGCGGTCCGCTCGTCGGGGGTGAACAGCACCTCCGGCTCCCGCTCGCCCGCCAGGAAGGCGTCCAGCCGGAAGGCCAGCAGGCTGCCGGCGGGCCGGTCCAGCCACGGGGTCTTCACGGACACCAGCAGCCGGTCCCGGTGCACGGAGGTGTCCGCGTCCTCGGGGACCTCGATCCGGCGCAGCACGTCGCCGGGCTCCAGCAGGTAGAGGTCGCTGCGCCAGAAGTCCCGGTGCACCGACAGCAGGTCCCGTTCGAAGCCCCCCGTCGGGTCGTGCCAGGCCGCCACCGACAGGTCCTCGTGGGCGCCCTCGTGCACCGGCTCCGCCGACTCCAGCGGCGTACCGCGCTTCCAGCGGCGCACCGTCCGGGGGTACCCGGACTCCGTCATGGAGCCCGGACCCCAGTCCGTCCCCACGAACACGTGGTCGCGGTCGATCCACGAGATCCGCGTCTTCGCCTCCGGCACCCGGAAGCCGTCGGGTACGAAGGAGCGCGTGGTCAGGTCGAACTCGCGCACCACCACCGCGTCCGCGCCCTCGCGGGACAGCAGCACCAGTGCGTGCCGGTACTCCGGGTACAGGACCCGGCTGCCGGCCCACACCCAGTCCTCGCCCTCGTCCGCGGCCAGGGCGTCCAGGTCGAGCAGCACTTCCCAGGCCGGGTCCTCGGTGCGGTACTCCTCCAGCGTGGTGCGCCGCCACAGCCCGCGCACGTGCCGGGCGTCCTGCCAGAAGTTGTACAGGTGGGCGCCGCGCCGGGTGGTGTACGGGATCCGGTCCGCCGCGTCCAGCACCTCGCGCAGGTCGGCGCGGAGCGGGTCGAAACCGGGATCGGAGGCCAGTTCCGCGACGGTCTCGGCGTTCCGCTCGCGCACCCAGTCCAGGGCGGCGTCGCCGGTCACGTCTTCCAGCCAGAGGTAGGGGTCTGCGTCGTTCATCAGGCGATTGTGCCCATTCCGCGGCCCGCCCGCAGCCCCCTTCCCGGGCGCGGCGCCGGGCGGGCCCCGCGCCCCCGGACAGCGCGGCGTGCCCGGCGTGCCCGGTGTCCTCCCCGCACCCTCCCGTGCCGCCCCCGCCCCCGCCCGCGCTCGCGCGGTCCTGGCCCCGGGCCCGCCCGATATCCGGATGAAGGGTTCGTGGCCCGGCGCCTACCCTGACCGCATGATCGAACCCGCGCCCGTCGCCGGCGGCACCGCCCCCGCCCCCGTCGCCCCGCCCAAGCCCGTACCGGGGGACCGCGTCGCCGTGGTCTCGCCCTCCTCCGGACTCCCCGGGATCCTCCCGCTCCCCTTCGAGCTGGGACTGGAGCGGCTGCGCACCGAGTTCGGGCTGGAACCGGTGGAGTACCCCGCCACCCGCCGCATGGGCGCCACCCCGCAGGAGCGCGCCGACGACCTGCACGCCGCTTTCGCCGACCCGGAGATCAAGGCCGTCATCGCGAGCATCGGCGGCGACGACCAGATCACCGTGCTGCCGCTGCTCGACCGCGACCTGATCCGCGCCCACCCCAAGCCCTTCTTCGGCTACAGCGACAACACGAACCTGCTCCTCTTCCTGAACAACCTCGGCATCGTCGGCTACCACGGCGGCGCGGTGATGACCGAGTTCGGGCGCCCGCACGCCCTCCACCCGCTGACCGCCGACTCGTTGCGGGCCGCCCTCTTCACCTCCGGCCCCCACGAACTGCGGCCCGCCGAGCGGTACCGCGACACTGACCGGGACTGGGGCGACCCCGCCACCTTCGCGCAGGAGCCGGCCTCCGAACCCGCCGCCGGCTGGACCTGGCACCGGCCGGACCGGGTGGTCGAAGGCCGCGCCTGGGGCGGCAACCTGGAGATCCTGGCCTGGCTGCTGATGGCCGACCGCGAGATCGAGCCCGATCCGGCCGCCTACGAGGGACGCGTCCTCTTCCTGGAGACCTCCGAGGAACTGCCCCGCGCCGAAGAGGTCTTCCGGATCCTCCGCAACATGGGGGAGCGCGGCCTGCTGGAACGATTCCCCGCCCTGCTCATGGCCCGACCCAAGTGCTGGTCCTTCGAACGACCGCTCACCGGCCCGGCCAAACGGCAGTACGCCGAAGAGCAGCGGGAGGCGGTCCTGCGGGCCCTGGGGACGTACGCGCCCGACGCGATGGCCGTCTTCGACGTGGACTTCGGGCACACCGACCCGCAACAGGTCATCCCCTACGGCGGCCCCGTCCGGGTGGACGGCCCGGCCCGCCGCATCACGGTCACCTACTGATGCTCACGGTGGGGGGAGGAGGGGCGGGGGCGGGAGCGGGCCTCGAAGGCCGGTCCGAGGCCCCGGCAGGGGCCTCCGCCCCGGGACGGACCCGCACCTCGGACCCGCGCCGTAGGGCCGCGGCCCGATGCGCCCCGGAGCCCCTCCGCCTAGGTTTCCGATCATGAACGACACCACGGAGACAGCGGCCGACGCCACGGCGGGGACAGGGGCGGGGACGGCGGCGGAGACGGGCCGGGCGCGGCGGGTGCGGACCCGGGCCGAGCGTCGGAGCGACACCTTGGAACGGCTCGGCACGGAACGGGACCTGTGGCTGGCCACCTCCCACCCCGAACACGGCCCGCACCTGCTGCCGCTGTGGTTCCGCTGGGACGGCACGGCCGTCTGGGCCTGCACCCGCGCGGACTCGCCGACCGTCCGCAACGCCCGTGCCGAGCCCCGGGTACGACTCTCCCTGCCGCACAGCTACGACGTCGTCCTCATGGAGGGCGAGGCCGCATGCTTCGGCCCCGAGGAGGCCGGCGCGGTACCCGAGGAGGGGGCCGACGCGTACGCGGCCCTGTTCGGTTGGGACCCGCGACGGGCCGCCGCCCCCTACACCTACCTGCGCATCGCGCCCCGGACGGTCCGCGCCTGGCACGGCGAGCCGGAACTCCGCGGTCGCCTCCTCATGCGTGACGGCCTCTGGCTGGACTGAGCCCTCGGCGACCACTCCGGTCGGCGTGGAGCTAGAGCCGGAGCCGGAGTCAGAGTCAGAGCTGTCGTCGTTGCCGCCGTGCGCGGAAACGGGTCCGTCCCGGCCGCCGGAGCGGCCGGGACGGACCCGGTCAGGAGCAGCCGCGCCCCATCAGGAACAGAACGGGACCTTGTTCAGGTTCTCCGCGTAGCGGGCCGCGATCCAGCCACGGCCGTCGGCGAGCTTGTACCAGAGGGCGTTGCCGTCGACCTTCTCGCCCGTGGCCTTGCACTGGACGCCGACCACGGCGCCGTCCGCCAGCTTGCCCTGCTTGGCGTGACCGGTGCTCGGGCCGGAGCGGATCTTCAGCTCCCCGTGCGAGGTCGTCACCCGCGCCTGCGGGTGCTTGTGCGCGGGCTTCTCCGGCTTGTTGGGCTCGTGCGGCTTACCGGGCTTCTGCGGCTTGCCCGGCTTCGCGTCGCACTTGCAGTGGCCCTTGTCGCCCTGGTGCCCCTTGTCACCCTTCTCGCCCTTCGGGCCGCGGTCGCCCTTCGGGCCCTGCGGACCGGCGGGGCCGCGGTCGCCCGGGTGACCCTTCGGGCCGCGCTCGCCCGGGTGTCCCTGGTGCCCCTTGTCGCCCTTCGGCCCGCGCTCGCCGGGGTGGCCCTTGTCACCCTTGGGGCCCGGGTGTCCCTTGTCGCCCTTCGGCCCCTGCGGACCGGCCGGACCGCGGTCACCCCGGTCGCCCTTGTCGCCCTTCGGCCCACCGGCCGGACCCCGGTCGCCCTTCTCGCCACGGGGACCCTCCGGGCCCTCGGGGCCCTGGTGACCCTGCGGACCACGGGTGCCGGGCTCGCCCTTGGGGCCACGGTCACCGCGGTCGCCCTTGTCACCCTTGTCGCCCTTGGGGCCGCCGGCCGGGCCGGTGTCGCCCTTCTCGCCGCGCGGGCCCTGCGGGCCCTCGGGACCGGTGTCGCCGCGGTCGCCCTTGGGGCCCTTGTGCCCCTGGTGACCCTTGTCGCCCTTGTCGCCCTTCTCGCCCTTCTCGCCGGGGGCGCCCTGGTCCCCGCGGTCGCCCTTGTCGCCGCGGTCGCCCTTCTCGCCCTTGGGGCCGGGCTTGCCGTGCTGACCGTGCTTGCCCGGCTTGCCGGGTTCACCGTGGTCGCCCTTCTCGCCCTTCTCGCCCTTCGGGCCCGTGAGCGGGGTGGCCACCGCGAACAGGACCGTGTCACCCGTGCCCGTGGACCACTCGCCCTCGCCGAGGGTGGTCCCCTTCGGCGCCGCCGGGTCCACCTTGACCGTGACCCCGAGCCGGGTCTGCGCCTGGGCCGCGAAGGCGAACCCGGCACGGGTCCCCGCCTCGCAGGTCAGGGAGCGCGCGTCCGCGGACCGCGTACATGGCTCGGCGGAACGGCGCCCGTCCCAGTAGAACCGGGCCTCGGGGAAGGTGGTCCACTCCGGAGCCGAGATCCGGAAGGTCGAACTGACCTCCGGTTCGGCGCCGTTGTCGGCCACGATCACCACGCGCCCGGACTGGCCGGGCGCGATCGAGGGGACGTACGGCTGCGAGAAGCGGATGCCCTGCGCGTCGGCCAGAGCCGGCACGGCGGGGACGAGACAGGAAGCGGTGACGGCCACGACGACGAGGGCCGAGGACGTGCTGCGCAAAGACGGCAAGAGGGTTCCTCCGCAGAGAAGCGCGAGTTGACCCCACCAGTTAGAACCGATCGCGGCACGCCGTGGTGGGCACCACACGTGGACCGTCACCCAACTGCCACCCGGGGCTCCGGCCTTCGGCCCACACACTGCGCCCACGGGGTGAAGGCCGTCCGGGTCTCGAACGGACAACTCGAACGGAACGCTCGAACGGAAGGTCTCGAACGGGGAGTGCGAGGCGGTGGACCCGGAGGGTGACGGTTCGGCCGTGCCACCGGCGCGGGCCGGTGGGCCCGTCCCCGCACCAGGAGGGCCGGGCTCTGGCAGGATGCCCCCATGAACGGACCGAACGCGTCAGCGAATCCGTGGTGCGGGGACGGCGCCTCCGCCTACTCCCTCTGGTCGAAGGACTCCGTGCTCTCCATCGGATCGGTGGGCTCGGTCCTGTCGGTGGGCTCCGTGGGTTCCGTGCTCTCCGTCGGGTCGGTGGGCTCGGTCCTGTCGGCCGGATCCATCGGATCGGCCCTGTCCGCGCTCTCCACCGCCTCCTGGATGAGCGTGGGCTCCCTGCTGTCCGCGCAGTCCCGCTGGTCGGTGCTGTCGTGGCGGTCCCGCGGGGCCTTCATGGCCGCGGGCGTCACCGTCGTCGCGGCCGGTGCCCTCACGCTGCGGGCCCGGGACGGCCGCCCGCGCTGACCGGGACGGCCGCCCGCGCCGGCCGGGACCGACCGGGACGGCGTCCCGAACGGCCCGGAGCGGGCCGCACGGCTCAGCCCGCCGGGACCTTCGCGTCCACGGCGTCCAGGGCCGCCTCCCACGGGAAGACCTGCGGGGAGCCCGCCGGCGGTTCCGCCGCGCCCTGAGCGGCGCGCGGCACCTCCTCCCCGTACAGCAACTGGGCCCCCGCCGTGCGCAGCAGGGCCACGCTGCGGTCGAACTGCGGATGCCGGGCCAGGGCCTCGTTCAGGCAGGGCACCGCCACCATCGGCAGGCCCGCGCCGAGCCCCTCGGCCACCACCCCGACCACGTACCGGTCGGTGAGGCCCTGCGCCCAGGCGTTCACCGTGTGGAAGGTCGCCGGGGCCAGCAGCACGGCGTCCGCGCGCGGCCAGGTGTCCGCCTCGGCCGGGTGCGGGTACTGCCAGCGCACCGGGTGCCCGGTGAGCACGGCGAGACCGTCCAGGCTCTGCGCCAGCCAGCCCGCGGCCGTGGGGGTGAGCCCGAGGCACACGTCCCAGCCGCGGGACTGGGCCGCCTCGATGACCCGGGCCACGTCGAACACGGGCGGGGCGGCGGAGCAGAACAGGTAGAGGGTCCTCGTCATGCCCCCATCCGATCACACGACCGGAAGCCCGCCGCCGGGGGGTCACCGCCCGCGCCCGGTGCGCCGTCGCTGGTCAGCCGCCCAGGACCGCTCCGACGGCGTGCGCCAGGTACGGGACCCGGTGCCCGGGCAGCCCCGCGATGTTGATCCGGCCCGCGTCCGTGCCGTAGACCGCGAACTCCGTGCGCAGGCGCGTCATCTGAGGGGCGGTCAACGGCAGCATCGAGAACATGCCCTTCTGGAGGGCCACTGTGCCCGCCTGCTCCCCGTGGCCCAGCGAGGCCAACAGGGCGGCGAGTTCGGCCCGGTTGTCCGTCACTCGAGCGCGCATCGCGTCGAGTTCGGCCCGCCAGGTGCGACGCAGCGCCGCGTCCTCCAGCACGGTCGTCACCACCGCCGCGCCGTGCTCGGGGGGCATCGAGTAGAGGGTGCGGGCCGCGTTCTGGAGGGCGGTCTCCGCGTGGCCGAGGGCCCGGGTGGAGGAGCCGAGCACGATCGCGCAGCCCGTGCGGTCGCTGTACAGGCCGAAGTTCTTGGAGCAGCTGACGGCGATCAGCATCTCCGGCAGCCGTCGGGCCAGCATCCGGGTGGGTGCCAGATCCGCTTCGAGGCCGTCGCCGAGCCCGTGGTAGGCGAGGTCCACCAGCGGCACCCAGCCGTCGCGCTCGGCGAGGGCGGCCAGCGCGTCCCAGGCGCGCGGGGTGGGGTCCACCCCGGTGGGGTTGTGGCAGCAGCCCTGCAGCAGCACCACGTCCCCGCGCCCCGCGTCCGCCAGGTCCCGCAGCAGGGCCTCCTCGTCGAAGCGCCCGGCGGGGTCCGCCCAGCCGTAGGTGCGCACGGTCAGCCCGGCGGCCTCCATGATCGGCCGGTGGTTGACGTACGCCGGATCGCTGATCCACACCGTGGTGCCCGGCCGGGTGCGGCAGATGAGGTCCGCGAGCAGCCGGAGGGCACCGGTGCCCGCGACGGTCTGCACGGCCGCGGCCCGGCCGGTCAGCCCCGGGGTGCCCAGCACGGTCGCGAGCATCGCCCGGTTGAAGGCGAGGTTCCCCGACAGTCCCCGGTACTCCTTGGAGGCGGATCGTTCCGCCAGCCGTGCCTCGGCCTCCCGGACGGCGGCCATCACCGGGGTGGTGCCCTCGGCGTCGCGGTACACCCCGAGGACCAGGTTCAGGCGTTCGGGCCGCGGGTCGGCGGCGTAGGCGGCGGCGAGGTCCCACAGCGGGTCGACGGGCGGGGGAGTGAGCAGCTCAAGCATCGGCGGACACCTCGGAACGCGGGACGGCGGCGGGGACGGGAACGGCGGCCGGAACGGACGCGGGGGACGCGGCAACGGACGCGGGAGACGCGGAGGACGCCGGGACGGGCGAGGGGATGGTGGGATCGGGGGCCGCGGCGGGTGGGGGCGTGGGCGCGGTGCCCGCGGCGGGTCGGCCTGCGGTGGGTCGGTCGGCGGAGGGGGCGGTCCGGGTCCCGGGGCGCCGGTTGGCCAGGAACACCCCGGCCGTGATCAGGAGCACCCCGACCAGTACCGCCGGGGTGGGGGTCTCGCCGAGCAGCGGCACCGCGAGGAGGACCACCAGGACCGGGCTGAGGCTGCCCACCACGGAGCTCCGCTCGGCACCGACCGTGCGGATCGCGAAGGCGTACAGCAGCCCGGCGCACAGACCGACGCCCAGCCCCTGCACGACCAGGAAGAGCAGGACGTCGGATCCGGCGGCCCGGTCCAGGGCCGTGGGCAGCACGCCGGTGAGGGCCAGCAGGCCGATCACCACGAAGGAGGGCAGGCACAGCAGCCCGATGGAGCCCACCGGATCCAGCCCGACCTCCCGCAGCCCGACCGTGTACAGGGCCCACAGGCCGCTCGCCACCAGCAGGAGCCCCGAGCCCGCCAGCATCCCGCCGTCCACCGGCAGCAGGTACCGCCACACCAGGGCGACCGCGCCGGTGGCGATCAGGGCCAGGCCGACGCCCTGCGCGCGGTGGGGCAGGCCCCGACCGCCGGCGACCGCGAGCGCGGCCACGAACAGCGGCACCAGCCCCGGGACCAGCGAGCCGACGAAGGCCGCCGAGGTGAGGGAGCCGCCCTGCATGGCGGCGAGGAAGAAGGGCACCCCGGCCCCGCAGGCCACCTTGAGGGCCGCGGCCGGGCGGACCGCGGCGATCAGGCGCCGCCGGCGCCACAGCGCGGGCGCCAGGACCAGCAGTGGGACGCCGTACCGCAGCAGGGCCGCGTCGGCGGGCAGCAGCGTGGAGGAGCCCAGGGCGCGGGCGCTGAGCGCGAAGCCGGCCCAGATCACGACGGTGAGGGCCAGGGCGACCAGGCCCGCCGCCCGCGCGGAGCGTCCGGCGGTGCCGTCCGGCCCGTGCGGGCCCGAGCGGGCGTCGGCGGTACGGGTCACGGTGGTTCCTCCCGGGTGGGGACGGGCCGCCCCGACGCCACCCGGGCCGGGTCCGAACCGGCGCGGCCCCGGGCGGGCCGGGGCAGCGCGGAGCGGACCGGACCGGTCGAAGGCAGGGCGGCGGTGCGGGTGTGGGTACGCGCGAGGGTGCGGCGGGGAGCGGAGGCGCGGCGCCGGGTACGGCGTGGATGCGATGCGATGCGATGCGATGGGGAGCGGGGACGGCGGGCGCGGGAGGGCTCCGGTCCGATGACACGGGCGGCGACCGCTCCTTCGGCAACGCTAGACCCTCGGCCAGGGCAGCCGATTGCCAGTTCTGCCCCTCAGCGGCCTCCGTGGGGCAGAATCTGCCAATAATCGGCCGTGACCGGAACCGGAGACGGACGGAACCGCCGGAAAAGGGCAGCAACGATCACGAACGGGCAGGTATCCCCATGGACGGGGTCGATTTCCGGATCATCCACGAACTCCAGGCCGACGGGCGGCTCTCCAACCAGGACCTGGCCGACCGGGTCCAACTCTCGCCCTCGCCCTGCCTGCGCCGCGTCCGCCGCCTGGAGGAGGCCGGTCTGATCCGCGGCTACACGGCGATGGTGGACCAGTCGGCCTTCGGCCTGCCGATCACCGTCTTCGTGCGGATCCGCCTGGAGCGCCACACCGGAGACGCCGTCCGCGTCTTCGAGGAGGAGGTGGGCCGCATCGAGCACATCCAGGACTGCTACCTGATGGCGGGCAGCAGCGACTACCTGCTCCGCATCGTGATCGAGAGCCTGGAGGCGTACGAGGTCCTGGTGCGCACCCGGATCCACGCCATCCCCGGCATCGCCTCCATCGAGTCGAGCTTCGCCTTCGGCAGCGTCAAGCAGACCCGGACCTACCCGCGCCCGGGGAAGCTGCTGCGATCGACTGGGGCGAGCTGAACAGGCCCTCAGGGTCGTACCGTCGGCGCACCGCCACGAGGCGGGGGAGGTTCGCCCCGTAGTAGGAGCGCGCCCAGTCGGACAGCTCGGGGTCCAGGTAGTTCTGGTAGGCCGTCCCGCTCGCCCACGGCCGCAGGTCCCGCCACAGTCCGTCCAGCCAGGCCCGGTGCGCGGCCCGCTCGG
This sequence comes from Streptomyces sp. NPDC097619, assembly GCF_040302735.1. Taxonomy (NCBI): domain Bacteria; kingdom Bacillati; phylum Actinomycetota; class Actinomycetes; order Kitasatosporales; family Streptomycetaceae; genus Streptomyces; species Streptomyces sp. NPDC097619. The sequence continues at coordinate 10,608 of NZ_JBEOSD010000055.1, forward strand.
CGGGGCCGGCCTCCTGGGTCCAGTGGACGAGGTACTGGCCCAGGAACCCGCTGTCGCGGTGCGCGAAGGCGGTGTCCCCGGGCGCGGGCCGGTTCACGGCCCCGCCGCACACCCCGTCGAACTGCACCACGCCCGTCCCGCCCGCCGGGACCGTCCCGGCGTACCCGCTCACCGCCCGCAGCACCGCCTCCACGGCGTCCGGGCCCAGACCGCCGGGCCGCCAGAAGTCGGAGCGGGCCGCGTGGTCGGACCGCGTCAGCAGGCCCCCGGGGTCCCGGCCCGGCAGGTCGCCCGGCAGACGGCACTCCCGCGGGGCGCGGTCCGCGCAACCCGCCAACAGCCGCACGGTGTCCGCGTAGCCGCGGCTCGTCACCCACCGATCCCGGGGGTCCGTACCCACCAGGTCCGTCAGCCGGGACAGCGCCCCCTCCGCCTCCCGCCGGCCGTCCAGGCACACCACCCGGACCGCGGGGGCGCCCGGAGCTCCCGGACCCGACACCGTGAACTCCACCTGCGACCAGTACGGGTCGGGCAGCTCCGCAAGCCACCGCTGCCACCCCCGCAGCACCGCCGCCGTGTCCCGCCACGACCAGTGCAGCTCGGCGAAGGCGCAGTCCGCGGCCGGGGTCGGGGCCGTGCGGAACCGGAACTCCGTCACCACCCCGAAGTTCCCGCCGCCCCCGCCGCGCAGCGCCCAGAACAGCTCCGCGTCGTCCTCCGCACCGACCTCCCGCACGATCCCGTCCGCGGTCACCACCCGGGCGCCGGTGAGCCGGTCACTGGTCGTGCCGTGCGCCCGGGAGGCCATCCCCAGCCCACCGCCCAGCGCCAGCCCGGCGATGCCCACCGACGGGCACGACCCCGCGGGCAGCACCGCCCCGCTCGCCGCCAGCCGGGCGTGCAGCTCCCCGAGCCGGACCCCGGCCCCCACCCGCGCCGTGCCCGTGCCGGTGTCGATCGCGGCCAGCGCGCCGAGGTCCAGCACCAGGCCGGGGCCGGTGGACCTGCCCGCGTACGAGTGCCCGCCGCCCCGGGCCGTCACCGGGACCCCGTACCTGCGGGCGAAGCCCAGGCACTCGGCCACGTCGCGCTCGTGCGCGGGATAGACCACCGCGCCCGGGGCGGCCCCGTCGAACCGAGGCTGGAAGGACTGCCGGGCCTCGCCGTACTCCGCGTCCCCGGGCAGGACGGTCCGCCCGTCCAGCCCGGCGGCGAGGGCGGGGTACGGGGGCCCGGGGGCGGCGCGCCGGCGGGGCGCGGCCCCGGCGAGGACGGCGCCCGCGGCGCCCAGCAGCAGGCCGCGGCGGGGGAGGTGCATCCCGCCACCCCACCGCCCGGGTGCGACGGGGCGGGGGAGCGGGGCCGGGGGCGGAGGTTCCGCTCACGCGGACGGCCCAACGCGACCCGGCCGCGGGGCCGTCTGATTGACTCGCCCCATGGTGAGCATCGGATCCTTCGTCATGGGCGTCTCCGACCTGCCGCGCGCGGTGGCCTTCTGGGGGGCGGCCCTCGACTACGTGCCGCGGGACGAGGTGGAGGACGGCTGGGCGGTGCTGGTGCCCGCCCGCGGGCAGGGGCCCCAGCTCGCCCTCGGGGTGAGCGAGACCCCGGTCCGGGAGCACCCGCGGTCGCACCTGGACCTGTACGCGGCCGACGCCGCGGAGCAGGCCGCCGAGATCGAGCGCCTGATCGCCCTGGGGGCGGTGCGGGTGGACTGGGACCTGTACCCGGAGGACCCGGACTTCGTGGTCCTCGCCGACCCCGAGGGCAACCGCTTCTGCGTGATCGACACGGCGCACGGCGGCTGACGGGCGGCCTCCCCCGCGGTGAGCCCCGCCCCGCGCCTCAGCACCCCCGCCTCCCTCGGGCGCCGTTCCGCGGCCGGCCGTTCGCCGGCGGGCCTCAGTCCCCGAAGGTGCCGTGCCGGCCCGCGCCCTCGGCGAAGCGGCGGGCCCCCGCGCCGGTCTCGCCCGCCTCCAGCGGCACCAGGCCGTGCGCGTACTCCCGGCGCAGGGCCTCTGCCTCGGGGAGCCCGTGCTGCCCCCGGGCGGAGAGCCGGTCCTGGCGCAGGCAGGTCTGCGGGAAGGCGGCGATCTCTCGCGCCAGGGCCTCGGCGGCCTCCCGGGCCCGGCCCGGCGGGACGAGCCGGTTGACCAGGCCGATGGCGTGGGCCTCGGTCGCCGGCACGGGGCGGCCGGTCAGGATCAGGTCCATGGCGCGGCTCTCGCCGATCAGCCGGGGCAGCCGGACCGTGCCGCCGTCGATGAGCGGGACGCCCCAGCGACGGCAGTACACCCCGAACACGGAATCCTCCTCGGCCACTCGCAGGTCGCACCAGAGGGCCAGTTCCAGGCCCCCCGCGACGGCGTGCCCCGAGATCGCGGCGATCACGGGCTTGCCGAGCTCCATCCGGGTCGGCCCCATCGGACCGTCGCCGTCCGCCGTGACCCGGTTGCCGCGGGAGGTGCCCACCGCCTTGAGGTCGGCACCGGAGCAGAAGGTGCCGCCCGCGCCCCAGAGCACCGCGACCGCCGCGTCCTCGTCGGCCTCGAAGGCGCGGAAGGCCGCGGCCAGCAGCTCCGCGGTGGGCCCGTCCACGGCGTTGCGGCGGTCCGGCCGGTCGAGGACCACCGTGAACACCGGCCCCTCCTGTTCCACCCGGACGGCGGGTCGCCCGCCGTCCGTCCCGGGGCCGCCCGCTCCGTCCGCGCCCGGCTCCCGCCCCGCCGCCGTCCCGGCCCGTTCGCGCTCCGTCATCCCGCACCCCTCCGTCGATCCGCCGGTCCGTCGATCCGCCGGTCCGTGCGCGCGGCCGGACCCGGCGGCGCGCTCTCCGGGGCCAGCATCCCCGAAGCGCGCGCCGCGGGGGCACGATGGGTCGAATGGGCGTTTTGGCAGTTCATGTAAGGAATCGTTCCGGCTCGTGATGTCGGTCACGGGACATCCCCGCCCCGGTCGATCGCCGCGCCCCGATTCCGTTCCCGCGCGCCGCAGTTGGCCGACAGAAATGGCAAGCGGAATTGATCGAATTCATTCTCGAAGATCATTGTCGGAGAATTCGAGAATTCAAGTCTTGTTCCGTTCCCGAGCTTTCCCTTAGCGTCACCGTCACTCACTCCGGACGGAACGCCGAGTCCTGCCGCCGCCCGGAGTCCGACCACCACCCGACCACGGCAGGAGCGGGGGACCCAGGTACGCCGCCGTCCCGCATCCGGGGCGGCTCGGGGTGAAGCCGCGTCCGCGCGGCCGGGCAGCTCCTGCCCGAACCCGACAGCTCACCTCGTAGGCGCAGGAGAGGAACACCCATGCCCGCACGTGGCAAGCACCGTCGTGTCCAGCGCACCCTCCTCGCCCGGCGCGTGGCCGCCGTCGGCACCGGGGGCGCCGCCCTGGCCCTCCCGCTGTTCGGAGCGGCCCCCGCGGGCGCGGTGGTACCGCAGGCCGTCCCCGCCGCCGTCACGGCCCTGCCCGCCGCCGCGCCCGCCGCCGTGCAGGCCGTGAAGGGGGTCACCACCCATTCCGTGGCCGCCGGGGAATCCCTTTCCGGAATCGCCGGAAAGCATGATCTGGAAGGCGGCTGGAAGCGCCTCTACAAGGACAACCGGAACGTGATCGGCAATGACCCGGCGGCGATCCGCCCCGGTCTCAAGCTGACGATCGGAAGCACCAACCCGGCGAAGTCCGCGGCCGTGGCCGTCCAGGACCGGGCCGAAGCGGGCGCCCGCGCCGACCGCTCCGCCGTCCGCACCGCCCCCGCCGCCGCGTCCTACCCCGACACCCTCGACGGCTGGATCCGCGAATCCCTGTCGGTCATGGCCCGCCACGGCATCCCCGGCACCTACGAGGGCATCCACCGCAACGTCATGCGCGAGTCCTCCGGCAACCCCCTCGCCATCAACGGTTGGGACTCCAACGCCGTCGCGGGCACCCCCTCTAAGGGCCTGCTCCAGGTCATCGACCCGACCTTCCGGGCCTACCACGTGCCGGGCACGTCCACGGACTCCTTCGACCCGGTCGCCAACATCACGGCCGCCTGCAACTACGCGGCGGACCGCTACGGCTCCATCGACAACGTCTTCGGCGCCTACTGACCGGCGGCCCCACCCGCCGGCGGCGCATCCCACCCCCCACGCGCGCCCGTGGCCGGTCCTCGGGGGACCGGCCACAGGAACCGCGCATCGGCTTCCGCCACGGGCGGGGTCAGGGACCCGGCACCCCGCCCGTCCGCAGCTCCCGGTCCGACGGGCCGTGCCGCAGCGGCGTCAACTGCTCGATGTCGTAGCGGTCGCGGAGCGCCACCACGGCCGCCTCGTCCACCGGTCCGTCCGCGCCCAGGATCGCGAACAGCTCCTCGAAGTACCGCTCGTGGTCCGGCGGCGGCGAGGACTGGAAGAACATCCGCGCCGGTTCGCCCGACCGGTTCGCGAAGGCGTGCGGACAACCCGGCGGCACCACGATCACCGTGCCCGGACCGGCCCGCACCGGCCCCCGCCCCGTGGGCGACCGCCAGCCGTGCCAGTCGTCCCGGGTCCGGATCCGCGGCTCGAAGGCCAGCACCTCCAGCTCGCCCTCCAGCACGTAGAACAGCTCCTCGCTGTGCGCGTGCACGTGCGCGCCCACGTCGAACCCGGGCGGCACCACCACCTCGAAACTGGAGGCCACCCGCGAATGCTCGCCGGTGACCTTGAACGTCACCTCCTGCGCCGGGGTCGTCAGGGTCCGACCGTGCCCGGCGGGCACCAGCAGGCCGTCGGGGGAGCGCGCGAACACCGTCACCAGGTCACCGGCAATCCCTCGGGCCCCCGGATCAACGCCCCCGGCCGCCACCGCAGTTCCGCCTCCGGAACGGCGAGGGCCAGCCCGGGGAACCGGTCCAGCAGGGCGTCCACCATCAGCTCCGACTCCAGCCGGGCCAGCATCCCGCCCAGGCAGTAGTGCGGCCCGTACCCGAAGGACACGTGCGGATTGGGGTTCCGGTCCAGCCGGATCTCCTCCGGATCGGGGAAGACCTCCGGATCCCGGTTCGCCGCCAGGTAGGAGACGTACACCGCCTCGCCCGCCAGGATCGTGTGCCCGGCCACCGTCACGTCCTCCATCGCGATCCGCGACAGACCCACCGCCGAGCGGTGCGGGATGTACCGCAGCAACTCGTCCAGCGCGGACGGCCGCAGCCCCGGATCCGCCCGCAGCGCGTCCGCCAGCTCCGGCCGGCTCAACAGCAGGTACAGCATGTTCCCGGTGTTGTTGGTGACGGCCTCCCCGCCGATCTGGATCAGCAGGGCCAGACCCACCGCCTCCGAGGCGGTCACCTCCCCGGCCGCGATCGCCGTGCTCAGCAGACCGAGGACGTCCTCGCCGCCCTCGGCGCCGCGCTCCCGCAACTGCTCCGCGAAGTAGGCGCACATCTCGTCCTTCGCGGCCTCGCTGCGCCCCGCGCCCGCGCTGGAGGACAGGATCAGCGTGGTCCACTCGTGCAACCGGGGCCGGTCCGCGGCGGGCACGCCCATCAGCTCGCACACCACCGCCAGCGGGAACGGCGCCAGCAACCGCTCCGTCAGGTCCGCGGGAGGACCGTCCCGCAGGATGCCGTCCACCAGCTCGTCCAGCATCTCCCGGGCCCGGGACCGCAGTTGCTCCACCCCCTTGGTCGTGAAGGCGGGCGCCACCGCCCGCCGCAGCCGCGTGTGGTCGGGCGGGTCCTCGAAGCCCACCGCCCCGTCCACCGGGATGAAGTGCGGGGCCAACCGGGTGACGTTGTGGTCCACCACGGCCCTCCGACTGAACCGCCGGTCGTTCGTGACCGTCCGCACGTCCTCGTACGCCGACACCATCCACGCCCAGCCGTCACCGTTCGGCAGCTTGATGCGGGTCACCGGACCCTCCCGCATCAGACCGGCCAGCACCGGGTCGAACTCCGTCCCGAACAGGTCCAGCGCCGGCCAGGAACGCACCGGCGGCATCGGGCGCTCCCCGGCCGCCGTGGCGTGCCCGACCGGACAACCGCCCGTGCCGGCACCGGCACCGGCACCGGCACCGGTGCCGGGGTCCGCGGTCTCAGTCGACATGCAGGGACTCCCGTTCCCTCATCATGGCCGCCAGCTCCCGTTCCTCCGGGTCGGTCCAGCGTCCCAGGGTGATCTCCGCCGTGATGCCCGGCCCGAAGCCGGCCAGCAGGCCGCGCGCCGTGTCCGGAGCGCCGCCCTCCTCGAACATGCGCCGCAGCGCGTCCAGCACCACCGCACTCGCGATGTTCCCGTACTCGGTGAGCGTGGCCCGGCTGAACCGGAACGCCTCCGGCGGGACGCCGAGGAACCGGCTCAGGTCGTCCAGGATCCGCGGACCACCCGCGTGGACGATGTAGAAGTCCAGGTCGGCCGCGTTCCACCCGTGGTGTCCGGCCAGTTCCTGCAGGGCCGGAGCCAGTGGCTCCATCGTGCCCGGCACCCGCCGGTCCAGCCGGAAGTGGAATCCCGTCGAGCGGACGTCGTACGCGATCCAGTCCTCGGTGTCCGGCACCAGGTAGGAGCCGTTGCGCTGGAGCTCCACCCCCGTGCCCCCGCGACCGCGGACCACCGCCGCCGCCACCCCGTCCCCGAACAGGCCGTTCGAGAGCAGGTTGCCCACGTCCAGGTCCGTCGGCTGGTAGCACAGCGAGCAGAACTCGCAGGCGACGATGAGGGCGTTGGCCCCCGGGTAGGCGATGCAGAAGTCGTGCGCCCGGTTGATGGCCGCGCCACCCGCCGCGCAGCCCAACTGCGCTATGGGAACCTGCCGGCAGTCCGACCGGAACCCCATCTTGTTGATCATCCACGCGGTCAGCGAGGGCATCATGAAGCCCGTGCAGGACACGTAGACGATCACGTCGATGTCGGAGGGCTTCAGCTCCGCGGACTCCAGGGCCCCCCGCACCACGGCGGGCACCCGCGCCTTCGCTTCGGTCACGTACGTGGCGTTCCGGTGCTCGAAACCGGGATGGAGCAGCGTCTCCTCGATCGGACGCACGATGTGCCGCTTCTCGACCCCGGTGTTGCGGATCAACCGCAGTGCCAGGTCGAGCTGCGGGTGGTCGGCGTGGACGGAGCGGGCCAGGTCGAGCGTCTGCTCCATGGTGATCACGTGCTCGGGCACGGACACCGTGGGCTTGCACAGAGTAGGCATCGCGTGGTGCCTCCTTTCGCATCCGGTCACAGCCTGGGACAGGTCCGGCGAATGCGCGCGTCGAGAGGACCACACGTGACCTGGGCCGAACCGGTGATCCCTGGCCCTCGCGGGGCGAGTCGACTGGCGAACGGGAAGGAATCGCTCCACCGCGCCCTCCCGGGCGCATCACCCTGCGTGACACCGACGGTTGGGAGACCCCCGTGACCTCAGAACCCGAGACGGCCGTCAGGCCGGAGCCCGCGGCCGCCCCCACCGGCTGCCCCCAGGCGGACACCGGCGTGCACTTCTGGAGCCTGGAGGACCTCGCGGCCCTCGACTTCGACCCCTTCCTCCACGCACGCCTCAAGGACACCCGCGCGGCCCGCTTCAAAATGCCCTACGGGCAGGACTCCGGCTGGCTCATGACCCGCTACCAGGACGTCAAGCAGGTCACCTCCGACCCCCGGTTCAGCCGCGGCGAACTCGTCGGCAGGACCGTCACCAGCTCCTCCCCGCACGCCATCGCCTCGCTGAAGGCCTCCCTCAACTACGCCGACCCGCCCCGCCTCAACGTCATGCGCCGGGTGGTCGCCCGCGCCTTCACCGGCAAGAGCATGCTGCGGCTGCGCCCCGCCGCCCAGGCCACCGCCGACCGGCTGCTGGACGGCATGGAGGCCCACGGAGCCCCCGCCGACCTGGTCGAACACCTCCACGGCCCGTTCCCCCTGGCCGTGGTCAGCGACCTGCTCGGCGTCCCCGAGGAGATGCGCGCCCACATGACCGACTGGGCCAACGTGGTGATGGCCCCCGGCGCCGCCCCCGCGCGCAGCGCCGACACCAAGATGACCGTCCGCGACAGCGTGGTCAGCCTCCTGGAACTGCGCCGCGAGGACCCGCGGGACGACCTCGCCGGAGTCCTCGTCTCCGCCTGGGACTCGGGCGAGATCAGCGAGGCCGAGGCCGTGTCCATGGCCACCGCGATCCTCGTGAGCGGCGCCCACGCGGTCCGCAACAACAGCGCCAACATGGTCTACGCCCTGCTCACCCATCCGGAGCAACTCGAACGGCTCCGCGCCGAACCGGGAATGATCCCGCAGGCCGTGGACGAACTGCTCCGCTTCATCCCGCACCGCAGCGGCGTCGGGCTCCCCCGGATCGCCCTGGAGGACGTGGAACTGGCCGGGGTCACCATCCGGCGCGGCGAGGCGGTCTTCGCCTCCTACCTGGCGGCCAACCGGGACCCGGAGGTCTTCCCGGAGCCCGACCGGATCGACTTCGACCGCGGCCCCATCGCCCACATGTCCTTCGGCAACGGCCCCCACCACTGCGTGGGCTCCATGCTGGCCCGCATGGAATCCGAGATCATCCTGGAGACCCTGCTGACCAGGTACCCGGACCTGGCGCTCGCCGTCCCCGCCGAGGACATCGCGTGGCAGACCGGCGCCCTCATCCGCGGACCGCAGACCCTGCCGGTCACCTGGTGAGCGGCCACCGCGTGGTCCGGGTCACCGGCGGCGACCCCGACCACCTGGAACTGGCGGCGCTGACCGCCGCCCTGTTCGTCCTCGCGGGCCGCCTGCGCCTGCACGAGGTGCGCCGCGCACGCCCGGCGGCCCGGCCGGCCGGCCTCGGCTGGACCCGCAGCCGGCCGGGCCCCGCGCATCCCGCGCAGTCCTGGCAGGCCCACGCGACGCACCGGCCGTTCGGCTGACGGTCGTCCCCGGGCGGGCCGCCGTCGGCGGCCCGCCCGCGAGGGACACCCCGTCCTCAGGGGCAGTTGGAGACCGCGCTGCGGATCCGCTCGCCCGTGGAGGAGTGCACCACCTTGCACTCGTCGGTGCCGGGACCGCCGTCCACCTGCCCCCAGCCGGGGCCGATCACCAGCTGCGTGTCGAGCTTCCCGCGGATCCTGTCGTTGCCGGGGCCGCCCTGGATGATCCCGGAGGACTCCGCGCCCACGGACTTCGGCTCGATGGTGTCGTCCTCGCTGCCGCCGATCACCCGGCCGCCGAGGTCGACGTTGCCGGTGCGGATCAGGTCGTCCCCGTCGTTGCCGAAGACCTGCCCGCCACCGCGCTGATAGGTGCCCGGCGCGCCCAGCACGCTGCCCGTGGTGATGGTGTCGTTGCCGTGGTCGCCGTGCACCCCCGCGCCGTGCTCGGCGGTGCCCACCACCAGCGCCGCGATGATCGTGTCGTCGCCGTCCCCGCCGCGGACCGTGGAATCCCCGTTGCGGGGGAACAGGTTGTTCACCTGGATGGTGTCGTCGCCGTCCCCGCCGAGCACGGTCGCGTCCACCACCATGCCCTTGACGCGGATGTTGTCCTTGCCCGCGCCGCCCCAGATGATGACGTTCTCCACGTCGCCCTCGCAGAGGATGACGTCCGGACCGGAGGTCCCCAGGACCCGGTCTCCGGGCGGGGCCTCCTTGCCGTTGACGGTGCAGTAGTGGGCCGGAAGGTCGCCTGCGGCGTGCGCGGGCACCGCGCTGAGCAGGCCGGCCGTCACGAGGGTGGTGGCGGCCAGGACGTGGGTGGCGGCGCGGAGGCGCGCACGTGACATGGGGACTCCCTACGGTTCGGGGCGGGTGGGATCCGCCGCACGGAGGAACCGCGGTCCCGGGGCGGACCGCCCCGGGACCGCGGGGCGATCAGTGGTTGACGCAGACGTTGCCGGCGGCCGGGTTCAGCAGCCCGCCCAGGTTCACCGAGTTGCCGCAGATGTTGATCGGCACGTGCACCGGGATCTGGATGACGTTCCCGGACAGCACGCCGGGGGAGCCCACGGCCACGCCCTCCGCGTGCGCGTCGGCGGCGGCCGCGCCGGCGGCGCCGAGGACACCGGCGGAGGCCAGGGCGAGGGCGGCGATGGTGGTGCGGATACGCATGTGCGACTCCCGGAAGAAGGGGTGAGTGGGACAGCGACGATGAAAACCCGCGGACGCGCGAGGACCCGGGATTGATCCGCCTGAGGGTGGGTCGCCCTCCCTTCCCGCACCCGGACCGGCACGGGAACCGCAGGTCAGCCGGGTGCGGGGGAGGGTTCGGTCAGGCCAGCGGGCTCAGCCGTACGGCGGCGGGCTGGGCCGCGCCGGCGGGCGGTCCGGCGGGACCGCCCGGGCCGAGGGCGCTGCCCGCCAACCAGGCCGTCCAGTCCACGTTCCAGTCGCCGAACCCGTTCCCGAACGGGGCCATCGGCTCCCCGCCGCTGTTGACCACCTCGACCAGGTCGCCCTCGCGGACCGTGTCGAAGAACCAGGCCGCGTCGGCCGTGCTCATCCCGGTGCAGCCGTGGCTGACGTTCTCCTCGCCCTGGGCCTCCACCGACCACGGCGCGGCGTGCACGTACTCGCCGCTCCACGTCACCCGGGTGGCGTACTTCACCTTCAGGTCGTAGTACTCGCGGGTGCCCTTCCTGATGCCGATGGAGTCGCCCCGCATCCGGACCTGCTTCTCCTTCCGCAGGACCACCTTGACCCCGGTCCGGGTCAGGAACCCGGCCTTGCCCGTGGTCACCGGAATGGTCCGCAGCACCCGGCCGTTGCGCCGCACGGTCATCCGGTGGGCCGCCGCGTCGGTCACCGCCTCGATCCGGTCGGCGATGGCCAACCGCACCGGATCGGACGGCCCCCCGGACAGGCCGCCCCCGAGCTCCACCCCGTCCAGGCCGCTGGACACCTCGACCACCGCGTGCGCGGGCCAGTACCCGCGCGGCCGGTAGTGCAGGGTCTGCGCGTCCACCCAGTGCCAGGAACCCTCCACCCGGGGCCGGGAGGTCACCCGCAGGGCCCGCTCCACCAGCACCCGGGCGTGCCCGTCGGCCGCCGGCACGGGGCGGCTGAGAGCGGCCGTCACGATCTGCCCCGTCCCGTACCGGCCCGAGCGCGGCCCGAACTCCGCGGTGAGCCGGTCCCCCCGGTCCGCCGCGGCGGTGTCGAAGGACAGCGTGGCGGCCACGGCCGTACCGGCCGCGTTCTCGGCGCCGATCCGCACCGTGTACGTCTCGCCCGACCGCAGCGGTTCGGAGTTGGCCCAGCTCCGCCCGTCCGCGGCGGTCTCCCCGGCAAGGTGCCGGCCCAGGGCGTCCCGGACGGTGACCTCGCCCAGCCGGCCCGGCCGCGCGAGCACGATCTCCAACGGTCCCGACGCGTCCGTGGGCAGTCCCGCCGCCGGCCGCGGCCCGGACGCGGGATCCGGCAGCACCTCCGCCGCCCCGCGCACCGACGCGGTGACCCGCTGCCACCGCCACCCCGGGCACAGCCCCGACCGGAAGGCCCCGGCGGAACAGGAGCCCGCCGCCGCGTCCCTACCCTCGTCCAGGACCCGTCCGATCAACAGGGCCAGCGGGGCCCGGACCCCGTCCGCCGGCTCCGGCGGGACCTGCGCCGCGGGAGAGCGGCCCGGCGCCGCCGTCACCGCGAGCAGGGTCCCCGTCACCAGGGCGGCCACCCGCCAGGCGGAGGTGCGCCGCCACCCCGGTCGCCCACCCCCGCGAAGGGCCGGAGCGGTGCCGGGGCCCGGCCCCGCCGCCACGTCCCGCTCCCCGTCCCCTTCTTCCCCTGTCCGCCCGCCCGTTGCCGCCCCGTCTGCGGGGGTCTCCGTCATGCCTCAGTCCTCCCGGCCGATCCGCGCCCGTTCAGGAGCATCAGACCGCCACCGCACCGAACCGATGATCATGAACTCGGCTCTGCATCCGAACGGACCGGCCAAGAGGACTCGTACGGAGCAGCCGCGACGGGCGACCTTCGCACCGCGCCGGCCGCCGCTCAGCCCAGGAAGCTCAAGCGCACCTGCCGCCGCGGATTGTCACGGTTGGTGTCCACGAGGCAGACGGACTGCCAGGTCCCCAGCTCCAGAAGGCCGTTGACCACCGGCAGGGTGGCGTGCGGGGGCACGAACGCGGGCAGCACGTGGTCCCGGCCGTGACCGGGGGAGCCGTGCCGGTGCTGCCATCGGTCGTCCGCCGGCAGCAGGGTGTGCAGGGCGGACAGCAGGTCCGCGTCGCTGCCCGCACCGGTCTCGATCACCGCGATCCCGGCGGTCGCGTGCGGCACGAACACGTTCAGCAGACCGTCCCGACCCGCCGCCACCTCGTCGAGGAACTCCTCGCAGGCCCGGGTCAGATCGGTCACGGTCTCGCCGGCGCCGGTGGTCAGGTCCAGGACGCGCGTGGTGAAGGGGCTCATCCCCCCATCCTCCGGCACGCCCGCCGGTCAGCCCCGCCCCGCCCGGCTCACCCCTGCGGGTGGAACTCGCACCCCGCCCCGCCCCGCCCGGCCCCGGCGGTGCCGAATCCGACCCCACGGCACCGAAGCTGTGGGTCACCCGGACGGCCGGCCAGGCCGCCCGGCCCGGCAGCGGCGGGCGACCGTCGCCGAGGACGCGGAGGACCCCCCTTGCCCGCAGCCCGTTCCGCCCCGCGCACCCGGCGCCCCGCCACGCGGGCCGCCCGCCGCGCCGCCCTCGCCCTCGCGGTGGCCCTGGCCCTCGCCCCGGCCCTGCCGGGCTCCGCGCCGACCGCACCCGCAGGGCCGGCCCCCGCCTGGGACGTGACGGCGGCCACCGCACCCGGACCCTCCGGCTCGCCCGCCGGATTCGGGACGGACGGCCGCGTGGTCACCGACCTCGCGGGCGCCGAGGACGGCCAGGACCTGCTGCTCCTGCCCGACGGCGGCACCATCGGCGTGGGCACCGCCTGGGGCACGGACGCCGGGGACTTCCTCCTGCTGGCCCACCGCCCCGACGGCACCCTCGACCCCGCCTTCGGCCGCCGCGGAGCCGTCACCACCGACATCGGCGGAGGGGACGACGTGGCCGCCGCCGGAGCCCTCCAGGCCGACGGCCGGATCCTCGTCGCGGGCCGCAGCGAACCGCCCGGCGGACGTTGCTGCCGCTTCGCCCTGGCCCGGTTCCTGCCCGACGGCCGCCCCGACCCCTCCTTCGGCGCGGCCGGCAAGGTCTTCGCCGCGTTCGCCGGAGACGGCACCGACCCCGTGGCCGAAGCCCTGGCCGTCACCGTCGACCCGGACGGCCGCATCCTCGCCGCCGGCCGCAGCGGCGGTGCCTTCGCCCTGGCCCGGTTCCTCCCCGACGGCGCCCCCGACCCCGCCTTCGGCACCCGCGGACTGGTCACCACGCCGTTCCCCGCCGGTGGCGCCGCCGTCCACGACCTCGCCCTGCTCCCCGACGGCCGGATCCTCGCCGCCGGACACACCGGCCTGACCGCGCCGGGCTCCGCCTCCGACGCCGTCCTGGCCCGCTACCTCCCCGACGGCACCCCCGACCCCGCCTTCGGTACCGGCGGCCGGACCGTCACCGACTTCGGGGACGAGGACTCCCTCCGCGGCCTGGCCCTCCGCCCCGACGGGCGCATCGTCACCGCCGGCTACTCCGGGGTGGACTTCGCCCTCGCCGGCTTCCTCGCGGACGGCCGCCCCGACCCCGCCTTCGGCCGCACCGGACTCGTCCGCACCGACCTGGGCGTCGCCCGGGCCTACGACCTCGCCCTCGACCCGGACGGCCGGATCCTCGCCGCCGGACTCGCCGACGCCGACTTCGCCGTGGTCCGCTACCTCCCCGACGGCCGGGTGGACACCGACTTCGGCACCGGCGGCCTGGCCGGCGCGGACTTCGGCAACGGCAGCCACGACGAGGCCCACGCCGTCCTCGTCCTCCCGGACGGCCACGTCCTGGCCTCCGGCACCACCGGCGGCGACCACGCCCTGGCCCGGTTCCCCGGCTCCGGCCCCGTACCGGCCGCCGCGACCGCGCCGGCCGTCCGCCCGTACCGGCCCGCGCCGGCCGGCACCGTACCGCGACCCGGCCCGGACGCCGTGCCGGTCGCCGAACGCCTCGGCCACCCCGCGGGGCCCGCCCCGGGACCCGGGGCGGCCCGGTAGACGGACCCGCTCAGACGGACCCGTCAGGACGAGCCGTTCAGGCCGACCGGTCGTCCGGCCACACCCCGATGTGGTCCTCCTCCAGTTCCAGGGCCACCCGGTGCTCCATGCCCAGCGCCGCCGTGTACTCAGCGGGCAACTGGAGACGCCCGGCCCGGTCGAGCATCGCGTACTCGCGGGAGACCAACGACTCCTGCCCCGCCTCGTCCACCTCGGTGCGGCGCAGCACCTCCGAGGAGGTCCGGCCGTCGCGGATCGCGACGGTGCGCCGCACCTCCCGCGCCACCGCCTGGTCGTGGGTCACGATCACGATCGTCGTGCCCAACTCCTCGTTGGCCCGGCGGAACGCCGCGAACACCTGCTCACCGGTGGACGAGTCCAGCTCACCGGTGGGCTCGTCGGCCAGCAGCACCGCCGGATCGTTCGCCAGGGCCACCGCGATCGCCACCCGCTGCTGCTGGCCGCCCGACAACTGGCGGGGCTTGCGGTCCGCGCAGTCCGCCACGCCCAGCATCGCCAGCAGCTCCCGAGCCCGTTCGGCCGTGCGCCGCCGTCGTTCCCGGCCGCCGCCGCCCCAGCCGCCCGCCAGCTGCACGGGCAGCGCGACGTTCTGGGCGGCCGTCAGATAGGGGAGCAGGTTGCGGGCGGTCTGCTGCCAGACGAAGCCCACCACCTCCCGCCGGTACCGCAGCCGGGCCCGGGCGTCCATCGCGAGCAGGTCCCGGCCCGCGACCCGGGCGGCCCCGGCCGTCGGCACGTCCAACCCGGCCAGGATGTTCATGAGGGTGGACTTGCCGCTGCCGGAGGCACCCACCAGCGCCATCAACTCGCCCTCGCGGACCAGCAGGTCCAGCCCCTGGAGGGCCTGCACCTCCACTCCGTCCGTGGTGAAGATGCGCACCAGCCGGTCGCAGGCGATGAGGGCGTCGTGCCCGTACGCCGGACGGTCCCGGTGCGCGGCCGCCCGCTGCTCCAGTTCGCCCAGGCTCGGCTGCGCCGTGCTCGTCTCGGTCATCGGGAGTCCCCCGCTCTGAGTTCGGTGACGGATCCGCGGCGGCCCGTCCACCAGGACTGTCCGGCGGCCACCGCGCCCGCCAGGGCCAGTACGCCCACCGCGGGCAGCACCAGCGACCACGTGTCGGCCCGCAGCGTCACGCCGTCGAGCCGGGTGCTCCCCGGATCGGCGGCCAGGGCCAGCAGGCCCAGGTCGATGCCCGGGGCGAGCAGCAGGACCGTCGCCCACCCCACCAGCAGGCCGCCGCCGGCGCCCAACAGCGCCTGCGGCAGCGATTCCAGGCCGAGCAGTCGCCGGCCCTGCCGTGAGGTGAGGCCCATGGTCCGCAGGCGCGCCAGCAGGGCGGTCCGCTCGGGGGCCGATTGCAGCAGGGACAGCACCAGCGCGGCCACGGCGTAGCCGGCGCCCGCCGCGAGCGCGGCCCGGTAGACGCCGCCGGCGCCCTCCTGGAGCGGGGAGTCCGTGAGCGCGACCCGGGCCTCGGCCCGGCTCCGCACCGTCAGCAGCGGGTCCACCGCCCGGACCGCGGTCCGCAGCTCCGCCGGGTCCGCCGCAGCGCCCGACACGAGCAGGGCGGTCACCGGCTGCTTCGCCAGGGCGGCGGCGTCGATCAGCAGGAAGTCGGAATCCGGTACCGCCGGGGTCCGTTCCCGGACCGCCACGACCCGCACGGTCAGCTCCCGACCGGCCAGGGCGATCCGGCGGGGTCCGGTGCCCAGCCGCTCCGCGGTGCCGGGCGAGGCCACCGCGGGCAGCGCGGCCCCCGAGCCCTCCAACAGGCTCGCGGGGAAGGCGCCGAAGCCCAGTCCGGCGGCCAGTTCCGCGTAGGGGCCGGGGGCCACCCCGACCAGGGCGAGCGGCCGGTTCTCGGTGCCACCGCCCCGGTCCACGAGCCGGCCCGTGCGCTCGACGCGCAGTTCGGTGACCGTCCGCACCCCGGGTACGGAGCGCACCGCGGTCGCGGTGCCGGGGGCCAGGGGCAGGGCTTCGCCGGGGGCCGAGACGCGGGCGTCGGCGCCGGTGGCGACGAGGGCGGCCAGGTCCCGGGTGTCCTCGACGCCGGCGAGCACCGAGCCGCCGAACGCGGCGGTGGACAGGGCCGTGAGGAGGGCGAGGACGGGCAGTGCGCCGGTGGCGGCCGACCGCCCCGCCCGGGCCAGTGAGAGGAAGCCGACGGCCCCGCGCATCCGGGCGGCCGGGCGCAGGGCCCAGCGCAGCGGTGTCGGGTAGAGGCGGACCAGGACGGTGGCGGCGATCAGGCCGGTGAGGACGGGGGCGGCGCTGACCAGGACGTCGGCTCCGCCGTCGGCGCTCCGGCCGCGGAGGGCGGCCACGGAGGCGGCGGCCAGGGCCAGCAGGGTGAGTTCGGCGACGGTGCGGCGGGCGCCGGGCCGGGTCCGGATGAGGTCGGCGCGTTCGCCGCCCGGTCGCAGGACGCGGTGGCGGAGCACGGCCCGTACCGGGAGGACGGCGCAGGCCAGGACGGCGACGGCGGTCGCGGCGAGCACGGCGGGGCCGGTGGCGGTGCCGGGGGCGAACATCAGGGCGGCCAGGAGTCCGAGGGCGGCGGCGGGCAGGGCCACCACCGCGGTCTCGCCGCCGAGTCGGACGGCGAGGCCGGTGAGGGAGGCGCCGCGGGCCCGCAGGAGGGTGAGTTCGGCGGTGCGTCGGGCGGTGGCGAGGCCGCCGGCCATGGCGAGGACCACGGCCGCGACGGCCGCGATGCCGAAGACGGCGACCGCGACGAGCCGTCCGATGGCGTCGCGGAGTTCGAGGTGGGAGGCGAGGACCCGGTCCAGGCCGGTGGTGAGCACGGCGGTGTCGCCCGCGGCGCGACGCAGGTCCAGCATGGCCGGTCCGCCCTCCAGGGCGGCGGTGCGTGCGGCGAGGGCGGGGGCGTCGCGGGCGGTGAGGTGGGCGGTGGCGGGGGCGAAGTGCCAGTACCGCTCGGGTTCGGCCCGGAGTTCGGTGGCCAGGAGGGCGGGGGCGGCTCCGGGGGCGATCAGCAGGCCGCCCTGCCAGAACATCTGGGGCGGCAGGGCGTTGGTGCCGGCCATGCCGGGGGTGCCCAGGACGGGGACGGCCGCCCAGTAGGCGCCGCCGGGGTCGCGGGGGGCGAGGAGGCCGGTGATCCGGACGGCGAGTCCGGCGCCTCCGGACCGGCCGGCGAGGTGCACGACGGAGCCGGTCCTGAGTCGGAGGGCGCGCGCCGTGGCCTCGGTGACGGCCGCTTCGACCTCGCGGGTGGCGGCCGTGGCCCGGTCGCGTACGGCGGGCAGCCGGCCGGCGGTGACGGTGGCGTGCCGGTCGAGTCCGGCGGGCGCGGCGAGGGTGAACTGCGGGGGGACGGCCTCGGGGCGGGGCAGCCACGGGTCGGTGCCGATGAGGGTGCCGGTGCTGCGGACCCCGTACGAGGACTGGGCGGGGTCGGCGCGGACCGGGGCGGGCAGCACGGCGGTCGCGGCGGCGTGGGTGCGGGCCAGCGCGGTCGGGCGCAGCTCCTCCTCGCGGGCGGCCTGGGGGTGTTCGAGGCCGGGCTGGGGCATCGTCAGCCGCAGCACGGTCCGGTCGGCGGGGGCGCCGGCGATGTCGCGGCGGAGTCCGTCGGTCTCGTACGCCTCGACGGCCCGTGGCAGGACGGCCGCGAGGAAGGCGGTGACGCAGACGAGCAGGGCGAAGGCGAGGGCGGCGGCCGGTGCGGACCGCAGCCGGGTGCGGACCCAGGGTGCGGGCAGCGGCTGCCGTGTGGTGCGGAGCGTCATGCCTACGAGTCCCCCTGGTGGCGCAGTGAGACCGCGGGGTCGGTGCGCCGGAGCGCGACCGCGGCCGTGATGAGCAGGGGCACCGCCCCGATCCCGGCGAGCAGGGCGAGGACCTGTCCGACGGGGAGTTCGACCAGGACCGTCGGGACCGGCTGGGCGGCCTCGGCGGTCAGTGTCACCAGGGGCACCACGGCGCGGGCGAGGAGGGCGCCGAGGAGGGTTCCGGTGAGGAGTCCGATGCCGACGAGCAGGCCCTGTTCGGCGGCGATCATCCGGGCCAGGGAGCGGCGGGGCGCGCCGATGGCCCGGAGGACGGCGGTCTCCGCGGAGCGTTCGCGCAGGGAACCGGCGGCGCTGACGGCGAAGCCGACGGCGGCGAGGGCCGCGGCGGCGGCCGCGACGGCGAGGAGCGCGGCGCGGGGTCCGGCGCCCAGCGGGTCCTTGAGGAGGGCGGCGGCCGTCTCGTCGCGGACGAGGACGCGTCCGGTTTCGGCGCCGGGCTCGGCCCGCAGGGCGGTGGCCACGGCGGCGGTGCGTCCGGGTGCGGTGTCGAGCCACCATTCGCTCGCGTCGAAGGGGGATTGGCCCTGGGCGGTGAGGGCGGCGTTGACGGCGCGGAGGTCCAGGAGGAGGGCGCCGCCGTCGGTGTCGGTGCCGCCGCGGACGGCGGTGCCGGTTCCGGTGGTGGGCAGGGCGCGGGTGGTGCGGACCACGGTGACGCGGAGGGTGCGGCCCTCCGTGCTGAGGTCGAGGCTTTGTCCGGGTCGGGTGCCGGAGGCCCGGAGGAAGGCGTCGGTGGCCAGGGCCGGGATCCGCTCGGGGGCGGGGCCGGGGGCCAGGTCCAGGCGGACGGCGTAGCGGGGGTCGCCGCCGGGGGCGAGGGCCACCGGGTAGGCGGCGGTGAGCGGGGCGGCGGGGGAGGAGGCGGGGGTCAGCCCGAGGGGGGTGCTCTCCTCGCCGAAGGAGGTCAGCACGGAGGCGCCGCGCCAGGTCAGGGGCCCGCCGGCGGTGAGGGGGCGAGGGTCGCTGGTGGCGCCGGTGGTGAGGAGGCGTTCGACGGCCAGGCGGTGTTCGCCGCCGGGGCCGGGGCCCGCGGCTCCGGTGAGGCGGAGGCCGGTCAGGGTGAGGGGTTCGGCGGGGGCGGTGCGGCCGTCGGGGCCGCCGAGGGTGACGGTGGCCCGGTGGGTGCGGCCGTCCGCGGGGACGTCCCCGGCCTCGGCGCGGTAGGACAGCCCGTGCCGGTCGGTGAGGACCAGCACGAGGGCGGGCGCGGGGGCGGTGGGGGGCCGGGTGCGGCCGGCGACTCCGCGTGCGTCGGTGATCCGCAGGTCCACGTGGAGGGAGCGGGTGCCGGGGGGCAGGGTGAGCGGGGCCGCCGGCGCGGTGGTCGGGGCGAGGGGGCGCAGGGCCGCCCCGGCGGAGCCGCCCGCCACGTCGTCGCGCAGCAGCAGGTGCCCGGGCGTCCGCGCGGTGTCGAGGACGAGCAGGTCGGCCTTGCGGCCGCCGGAGAGTTCGGCGGTCGCGCGGTGGGCGGGGGCGGCCGAGGTCACCCCGGGGACGGCGGCGTAGTGGCCGCCGCCGGCCGGCCCGTCCACGGGGGCGGGGCCGAGGACCCGGACCGGGGCGCCGGTGCGGAAGTCGGCCTGGTCGCGTTGGGAGCGGTCCCAGGAGGCGCCCTGGCCCACGGCGAGCATGCCCATGGCGCAGGCGAGGATCAGGAGCAGGACGGGCGCGGTGCCGCGCAGCGGGCGGCGGCTGAACTGCCAGCCCGCCAGGGCGGTGGTGAGGCCGCGTCCGGAGGCGGCGCGCCGCTCGGCCAGTCGGGCCGCGGGCGGCAGCAGCCGCAGGGTGAGGACGGTGCCCGCGAGGAGGGCCAGGGCGGGGGCCGCGACGAGCAGCGGATCGATGCCGAGGGTGCCGCCGGGGCCGGTGCCGAGGGCGCCGCCGCCGTCGGCGGTCTGCCGGTCCAGCTGCCAGTACGCCACTCCGGCGATGACGAGCAGGCCGAGGTCGGCGCCGGTGCGGACGGGGGCGGGCAGCGCCGAGATCCGGGCGCGTCGCAGCCGGACGGTGTCGCCGGCCGCGGCGAGGGCCGGGGCCACCACGGCCGCGGCGCAGCAGGCCGCCGTCGCGGCCGCGACGAGCCAGACGGCGGCGCCGGGAGCCGTCGGGAAGCGGACGCCGGCGGAGCCGTCCAGGGCGTCGGGGACGAACAGCGAGGCGAGCGGCCCGGCGAGGAGGGGGGCGAGGGCCACGGCGGGCAGGGCCAGCAGGGCGGCCTCGACGGCGGCGAGCGAGGCGATGCGGCCGCGGGCGGCGCCGCGGGCCCGCAGCAGGGCGGTCTCGCCGGCGCGCTCGGTGCTGAGCAGGCGGGCCACCAGCAGCAGGGCGTACCCGGCGAGGAGGACCAGCTGCACGGCGACCATCAGCAGGGTGGAGCGGGCCACCAGCAGGGCGCGCTCGGTGCGTTCGAGGACCTCGGGGAGTCCGGTGGTCGCCGACAGGGTGCCGCGGAACACCGGGTCCTCGCGGAGCGCGTCGGGCGCCGCGGCCGCGGCCTCCCGCAGCGGGGCGATGCCCTCGGTGGTCAGCCGGTCGAAGTCGGCGGTGGCCACCCAGCCGGTGGTGCCCTCGGCGACCCGGCCGGAGGCGAGCACGGAAGGGTCGGCGAGCAGCGGGCCGTAGGTGGTGAACACCATCTCGCGGACCCCGCGGCCGGCGAGCGGGTCGAGCTGCCAGTACGGGTCGGAGGTGTCGCGGGGCCGGTACAGGCCGGTGATCCGGACCGTGAGGGGGGTGCCCGCCAGCCGGTCGGTGAGCTTCAGTTCGGTGCCGGGCCGCAGCCCGAGGAGGCGCGCGGTGTGTTCGGGGAGGGCGACCGGCACGGGGGCTCCGGCGGGCGCGGGGCCCGGCCAGGTTCCGGAGGCCAGGGCGATCCGACCGCGGTCGAGGGCCGCGAGGTGGGTGAGGTCCGGTTCGTCCGCGGTGCCGGCGCCGCTCGCCGCGTCACCGCGTCGGGCGCCGGCGGGCAGGGCGTACGGTCCGGAGCGCTCCAGCGCGCCGAGGGTGACGGGGAGTCCGGGGAAGGTGGCGCGGGCGCCGCGTTCCACGGCGGCCCGGGCGGCCTCCCGCCGGTCCGGCGGTACGTCGGCGGAGAGCACGAGGGCGGCGGTGGTCGCGGCGGGGCCGCGCAGACTCTCCCGGAGCGCGGCGTCGCCCACCTGGCCGGAGAAGGCCGTGAGCGCGGACAGCACGCACGTGGTCAGGAGCACCGCGAGCAGCGCGGCGGCCAGCAACAGCCGGTGCGCACCCGCACGCAGCAAAACGAACCCTGTCACCCGTCCCCCGCCCGGCCTCCCGTGATCACAGCGTGTCAGGATCACAGCCCGTCAAGAACGGCTGTTCTATCAGCTATCCGCGGATCGGGAAATAGAATCCGATAACCGGAATGGGCGCCTCGTCGGATTGCGGGATTTTGTCGCGGTTGACCGTTGCCTTGGGGCAGAACGTTACCTAGGGTGGCCGGACCGACCAGGCACGGGGGATGCCCAGATGACCCGACAGAGCACCGCACCGTCCCCGTCCGGGACCGGATCCGGCTCGGACGCCATGGTGCGCGTCACCGACCTGCACCGGACCTACGGCACCGGACCGGCGGCCGTCCACGCCCTGCGCGGGGCCTCCTTCGAGATCCCCCGCGGCAGCCTGGTGGCCCTCAAGGGCCGCTCCGGCTCCGGCAAGACCACCCTGCTCAACCTCGTCGGCGGCCTGGACTCCCCGGACCGCGGCAGCGTGCTCCTCGACGGCACCGAACTGGCCGGACTCGGCGAGGAGGAGCGGCTCGCCCTGCGCCGGGACCGGATCGGCTTCATCTTCCAGTCCTTCGGCCTCATCCCCATCCTCACCGCCGCCGAGAACGTCGGCGTCCCGCTCCGACTCCGCGGCGCCGACCCCCGCGAACGCGAGGAACGCGTCGCGCTGCTGCTGGCCCTGGTCGGTCTCTCCGACCACGCCGCCCAGCGCCCCGACGAGCTCTCCGGCGGCCAGCAGCAGCGGGTGGCCATCGCCCGCGCCCTCGCCAACCGCCCCGCCCTGCTCGTCGCCGACGAGCCCACGGGCCAGCTGGACGCCCGGACCGGCCTGGCCGTCATGGAACTGCTCCGCTCGGTGGTGCGCGGCGAGGGCACCACCGCCCTCGTCGCCACCCACGATCCGCAGCTCCTCGGCCTCGCCGACACCGTGCTGGAACTGCGCGACGGCGAGATCATCCGGCACTGACCGGGACCCGGCACGGGGACCATCGGAGGGGCCGTCGGGCCGGACCGGAGGGGTGCCGATCGCCGACTGCCGGTGCGGCGGACGGGGCGCACGCGGTGGGTGCGGTGGGTGCGGCGGAGCCGGTGCGGCCGAGCGATCGGCACCCGACCGGCATGCCGGGCCTCAGCCGCGCGACGCGTTCGCCGACGCGTTCGCCGACCCGTCCGCCGACGCGGGCACCGACTCCGCCTCCGCCTCCGACGCCGACCCCGACTCCGCAACCGGGCCGGACACCTGGAAGGTCGAGGGCGCCGACACGGGCGGCTCCGTGCGCGGGGCGACCACCGGCGGTGACGGAGGCGTCGGCAACGGCGACCCGTCCAGCGCCCGCGCGCTCAACAACACCAGCGCCGCCGTCCACCCCAGCGGGGCCACCGAGGAGCCGTACCCCGCCGCGTTCACCTTCTCCGGCAGCTCTCCCAGCCCGTTCCGCTTCGACAGCACCCAGTCCAGCACCGGCCCCGCCTTCCCCGGCCGCCCCGAACCGGCCCACGCCAACGCGAAGAAGGCCGTGCTCGGCGCCCAGGCGTGACTGCCCCACACGTGCCCCGGATCGTTGCCCGGCAGCAGACCGCCGTTGGGCAGCCGCAGCGCCCGGTAGGTGTCGTCCAGGGCCGCCGCCAGACCGGCCGGCGCCGTGTTGAACGGCGGAGCCATGAAGGCCGCCGCGCTGTCCCGGCCGTGCTTCCCGTCCGCGGTGCGCGCGTACCCGACCGGCGCGAACCGGGCCGCGATCCCCGCCGAGAGCTTCCGGGCCGCCCGCTCCCACCGCTCTGCGTCCGCCGTCCGGCCCGTGGACCGCGCCAGGTCCGCCGAGGCGTTCAACCCCGCCAGCAACGGAGCGGCCGTACCGATGTTGGGGGTGTCCGTGCCCAACTCCCAGTAGTCGGGCGCGGCCGGGGGCAGTCCGTCGGCGCGCAGCGAACGGGCCGCGTGGTCGGCGGCCTTGCGGACCATCGGGTAGAGCGCCGCGAGGCGTTCGGCGCGCCCGGCGGGCGGCGCCGCCCGGTACCACTGCCAGGTGGCCCACGGCACCCAGCCGTTCCCGTCGAGCTGCCAGGCCCGCCGGTCCGGCGGGCCGGAGCCGTCCAGCAGGGTCCGGGCGTGCCAGGTGCCGTCGGCCCGCTGGGTCGTGGCGTTGTAGGACAGGATCAGGTGGGCCTCGCGGTCGTGGCCGGTCGCGGCGAACGCGGCCGCCGCGAAACTGCCGTCCCGGGGCCATGAGTACTGCCAGGGCGGGGACTGGGCCGCGGCGAAGGCCCCGTTGGGCCGCAGCAGGGCCCGCATCGCCAACAGGGCGCGTTCACCGGCCGCCCGCCGCCGCGGGGTGTCGCCCGGCACGGTACCGGCCGCCAACCAGGCCCGACTCGCCGCGATCTGCGCCAACGCCCCGGGGTCCTCGGCGGGCACCACCACGGAGGCCGTCTTCCCGGCGGGCAGGTAGCGCCAGTTCCCCGAGGGCAGGCGGAGCACGTTGCTGCCGCGGACGTAGCTCGCGCCGACCGCGAACGCCGGGGTCACCGCCTCCACGGCCGTGCCGTTGGACAACAGACCGGCGGTCCGCGCCGCCTGCGCCGAGACCGGGGTGTAGCAGGGCTCGGCCTCCCCGCAGCGCGCGCTGCCGGTCGGCTCCACCAGGAAGGCCGCCCGGGCCTCCTCGGCGCGCCAACCGCCCGGTCGCGCGGAGTCGTAGTGCCAGCTGCCCGGCAGCCCGGGCGCCGGGGTGCGGGTGCCGTGCCAGGAGATCGTCGCGCCCTCGTCGGTACGGGCCTGCGCGAACAGGTAGTACGTGCCGCCGGCCCGCAGTTTCGCGGCGAGCGGGAACTCCACCCAACCGGCCCCGCGCCCGCCGAGCCGTGCCAGGTCCACGCTGCGGGTGGCCACCGCCGAGGAGTTCGCGGTCCGCTCCGTCCGGACCTGCACCGTCACGGTGCCGGTGCCCGCCCCGCTGCTGAGGTACAGGCTGACCCGGTTCAGGAGGGCGCCGGGGGCCCGGAACTCCTGGGCGGCGGCGTGGGCGGCGCCCTTGATGCCGAACAGCGCCGCCTCGTGCAGGGGCTGCCCGACCAGGGCGGCCGGGGGTCCCGCGCCGGGCCCGTGTCGCGGGTCCCGCTGCGCGCCGTGCGCCACGGCGGACGGACCGAGCAGGGCGGTGGCGAGGACCAGGGCGAGCGCGGCGGAAGCGGCAGGCATCCGGTGGGTCTCCCTTCCGTCGGCGATGGCGGAGGGTGCCGCGGCCGGAAGACCCGGCGCGGCCCCCCGACCGGAGGGCCGCGCCGCCACCGCGCACCTGGGTCCAGGCTCCGGTGCCGCCCTCCCGCGCGCACGCCGAAGATCACGTCCGGGTGGTCCGGGGCCCGTACGACCCGGCACGGGAGCGGGCCGCACACCCGCCACGGTCCGTCATCCGGCGCGGGGCCGAACGGGTGAGGCTGTGGTGCGGCTGGGGGGCGTGGTGCGGATGTGAGGGGAGGCGAGGACGGTCCCGTTCGGTCCGAGCGAGGGGGGCGGGGCCGACTATTCCGTCGGGTCCGCGTCCCGTTCCGGGCCCGCGATGAGGAGCTCGCCCACGGAGGCGCCCAGGACCTCGCGGGCCTCCGGCGGCAGGCCGGAGTCGGTGACGAACCAGTCCAACCGTTCCAGCGGGGCGAAGCCGCTCAGCCCCACCACCCCCCACTTGGTGTGGTCGGCCACGGCCACGACCCGCCGTGCCGAGGCCACCAGGGCGCGGTTGGTCTGGGCCTCGGCGAGGTTGGGGGTGGTCAGTCCGGCCCGCTCGGTGACACCGTGCGCCCCGAGCACCAGCAGGTCCACGTGCAGGGAACCGATGGCCTGGTCGGCCAGGGGCCCCACCAGTGCCGCCGAGGGAGTGGGGGTGCCGCCGGTCAGCAGCAGGGTCGGGCCGGTGCCGTCGCCCTCCCGGGCGGCGTTCCGCACCAGTTCGGCCACCGGCAGGGAGTTCGTCAGGATGGTCAACCGTGGCACGGCCAGCAGCCGGGCCGCGACCGCGTGCGCCGTCGTCCCCCCGGACACGGCCACCACGCCGCCCGGCTCCACCAGGGTGGCCGCGGCGGCCGCGATGGCCGCCTTCGCGGCGCCGGCGAGGACGGATTTGGCGTCGAACCCCGGCTCGTGCCCGCTGGCCCCGCCCGTGGCGACCGCCCCGCCGTACACCTTCTCCAGGGCGCCGCGGCGGGCCAACACGTCGAGGTCGCGGCGCACCGTCATGTCGGAGACCCCGAGGCCGGTGACGAGTTCGGCCACCCGTACGGCCCCGTCCCGGCGGAGCGCCTCCAGGATCAGGGCGCGCCGCTGATGGGCCAGGTGCGCCGCCTGCTCGGCCATGGGTCCCTCCCGCTCGGGAAATCCACTCAGAAACCGACAAGCTAACACGTGTGATTCTGTTGGACCGTCGGATCTTCCGTGATCGAGTCTGTTGGTTCTGATCGGATCCTGTTTATTCTTGGCGAGTGAAGAAGACCGTCACGAAACTCGCGGACGGCCGCGAACTCCTCTACTTCGACACCGACGAAGCCGTCGCGCGCGACACCCCGGACCTCCGCTCCCTCGACCCCGTCGACAGCCGTCCCGAGCTCCGCCGGGACCCCGCCACCGGCGACTGGGTCACCATCGCCTCGCACCGGCAGGCCCGCACCCACCGACCCCCCGCCGATGCCTGCCCCCTGTGCCCCTCCCGGGACGGCCGGCTCGGGGAAGTGCCCGCCGCCGACTACGAGACGGTCGTCTTCGAGAACCGCTTCCCGTCCCTCGCCGGGGAACTCGGCCGCTGCGAGGTGGTCTGCTTCACCCCCGACCACGAGACGTCCTTCGCCGACCTGAGCCCCGCACGGGCCCGCCTCGTCCTCGACGCCTGGACCGACCGCACCGCCGCCCTGTCGGCCCGCCCCGACACCGCGCAGGTCTACTGCTTCGAGAACCGCGGCGCCGAAATCGGCGTCACCCTCTCCCACCCGCACGGCCAGATCTACGCCTTCCCCCGGATCACCCCCCGCACCACGAAGATGATCACGGCCGCCGCCGCGCACCGGGCCGCCACCGGACGCAACCTCTTCGAGGACCTGCTCGCCGAGGCCCGCGCCACCCCCGAACGCCTGGTCAGCACCGGCACCCACTGGACCGCGTTCGTCCCCTACGCCGCCCGCTGGCCCTACGAGGTCCACCTCCACCCGCACCGCCGC
Source organism: Streptomyces sp. NPDC097619 (assembly GCF_040302735.1). Taxonomy (NCBI): domain Bacteria; kingdom Bacillati; phylum Actinomycetota; class Actinomycetes; order Kitasatosporales; family Streptomycetaceae; genus Streptomyces; species Streptomyces sp. NPDC097619. Next base: position 36,939 of record NZ_JBEOSD010000055.1, read on the forward strand.
GTCCCCGACCTGACGGCCCTGAACGAAGCCGAACGGGCCGAGTTCCCCACCCTCTACCTCGACCTGCTCCGCCGCTTCGACCGCCTCTTCCCCGACCCGGCGGCCCCCGGCGGCCTACTGCCCGCCCCCTACGTCTCCGCCTGGCACCAGGCACCCCGCGAAGGCGGTCGCGAACTGGCCCTCCACCTGGAGCTGTTCACCGTTCGACGCGGCCCCGCCAAGCTCAAGCACCTCGCGGGCACCGAATCGGGGATGGAGGCGTTCATCAACGACATCGCCCCCGAGGAGGCCGCCCGCCGGCTCCGGGAGGCCCACGGATGACCGCACCCGGGACGAGCCGACGGGAGGCCGGGGACGAGCGGCCCGACGGCGGTACGGGCGCACGTCCGGCTGCCGCGCGGGCCACCGGGGCGGCGGAGGAGGCGCGACGGCTCGACCGCGCGGTCGCCGCGTTCACCGCCCTGTACGGCACCGTGCCCGACGGGGTGTGGGCGGCACCGGGCCGGATCAACCTCATCGGCGAACACACCGACTACAACGACGGCTTCGCCCTCCCCGTGGCCCTCCCGCAGACCACCCTCGCCGTGGCCCGCCGCCGCACGGACGGCCGGATCCGCCTGCACAGCGCCCAAGGCGACGGCCGCGTCACCGAGCTCGGACCGGAGGGACCGGCCCCGGGGGCCGTACCGGGCTGGGCCGCCTACCCCGCGGGCGTCCACGGGGCCCTCACCCGGGCCGGACACCGGCTCGAAGGGTTCGACCTGCACATCGACTCCACCGTGCCCACCGGCGCCGGACTGTCCTCCTCCGCCGCCCTGGCCTGCGCGGTCGCCCTCGCCCTCGACGGGCTCCACGGACTCGACCTCACCGGACCGGAACTGGCCCGCACCGCCCAGCTCGCCGAGAACGCCTTCGTCGGGGTCCCCTGCGGGATCATGGACCAGATGGCCTCCGTCTGCTGCGAGGAGGGATCCGCCCTCCACCTCGACTCCCGCACCCCTGACCGGTACCGGCAGGTCCCCTTCGACCCGGCCGCCGCGGACCTCGCCCTCCTCGCCCTCGACACCCGGGTGGCCCACGACCTCGGCGACGGCGCCTACGCCGCGCTCCGCGCCGGCTGCGAACGGGCCGCCGCCCTCCTCGACCTGCCGGCCCTGCGCGACCTGCCGGCGGCGGAGTTGCCCACGGCCCTCGACCGGCTCCCCGCCGACCTCGCCCCCCTGGTCCGCCACGTGGTCACCGAGAACGGCCGGGTCGCCGAGGCCGTCACCCTGCTCCACGCGGGGCGGACCGCCGCCCTCGGCCCCGTGCTCACCGCCGGCCACGCCTCCCTCCGCGACGACTACCGCGTGTCCTGCCCGGAGACGGACCTCGCGGTGAGCGCGGCCCTGGCCGCCGGTGCCCTCGGGGCCCGCATGACCGGAGGCGGCTTCGGGGGCTCCGTGATCGCGCTGGTCCCGGCGGGCCGGGAAGCGGCCGTGGCCGAGGCCGTCACCACCGCGTTCACGACCGCCGGATACCGCCCGCCCCGCACCCTCCGGGCCGCCGCCGCCCCGGGAGCCCGCAGGCTGCTGTGAAGCCGAAGCGGAGGCCGAAGTGGAGGCCGAACCGGAGGGCGCCTTCGCGGGTCGTCGCGGTCCGTGCCGTCCGGGACCTTCGGCCCCTGCGGCGCACACCGACCGGTGCCATGCTGGAGCCATGATCACCGAAGGTGCGCAGGAAGGCCCGGTCGTCGTCGCCGTGGACGGCTCCGAACACAGCCTCAAGGCCCTCGACTGGGCCCTGACCGCAGCCACGGCCGCCGGAGCGGAGCTGGTCATCGCCCACGTGATGCCCGACCACGCCCAGTACTGGCAGGCCCGCCGGACGGCCGTCATCGGCGAACCGGAATCGGAACCGGAGGACCCGGTGGCCGGCTGGGCCACCGGACACCTGAAGGACCGGGAGGCCGGGGACGAGGGGCGGGGCGGGCCCCCGTCGGTCCGGTTCGTCTCCCTCACCGGGGCCGTCCCCGCCGCCCTGGACCGGCAGGCCGAAGGGGCCCGGATGCTCGTCCTCGGCTCGCGCGGTCGCGGCGGGTTCGCCAGCCTCCTGCTGGGATCCACCAGCCGCGCCTGCGCCACCAAGGCCCCCTGCCCGGTGGTCGTCGTCCCGCACTCGGCGCGTTCCGCGACCGGTCCGGTCGACGGTGCCGGCAGTGGGTCGGAAGGCGATGCGGGAGGCGACACCGGCCGGGTCGTCCTCGGACTGAACCCCTCCGAGACCGCCGACGAGGTCATCGGCTTCGCCTTCCGGCGGGCCGCCGAACGGGGCCTGACCCTGACGGCCGTCACCGCCTTCCTCGATCCGGTCTCCCCCCTGCCCCTGATCGGCACCCCGATGCAGGGGCTCCCCGCCCAGGACGTGGCCCCGCTGCTGCGCGAGATCGAACGCGCCCAACAGGAGCGTCTCGCCCCCTTCCGGGACGGCCCCTACGCGGCGGTCCCCGTGGAGAGCGTCGTGGGACCCGGGGACGCCGCCGGACAGCTGGTCGCGCTGTCCGGGACGGCGGAACTGCTCGTGGTGGGCCGGCACAGGCCGCGGCTCCAGGCGGATTCGCTGCTGATGGGCTCGGTGGCCAACGCCGCCCTGCAGCACGCCGGGTGCGCGGTCGCGGTGGTCCCCGGCTCCTGACCGGGCCCCGGGCGGGCGTCCGGCGGGGCGGGTTAGGCTGGCTGCGGGGCCTCTGCCGAGGGCCCCGCACGGCGGCGGGAACGGAGGGAAGCCATGGTGAGCGAACCGCAAGGCCCTCCGGGAGCCGCCGATGCGCGCGGGCTGCTGCACCTGATCGCGGCCGAGCCCTCGCTGCTGGCACCCGCCCCCGAGGAACCGAGTACCGCCGAGCTCCACCTGCGGGTGGGCTACGAGGAACACCTCTGCCTGTCCTGCGGGGATCGGGCCACCGTCGCCGCGATCGTCAACAGCGAGGAGGCGGGGTCCCGGTGGCTGGACCTGTGTTCCGCCTGCTGGACCGAGGTGCAGGTGGCCAACGAGGTCCCCGAGGAGGACGCCTGGCCGGTGAACCCCGACGGTCCGCCGCCCTCCCTCTGACCCTGGCCCGCGCCTCCCTGCCGGTGGGACGGCGGAGGGCGGTGGGACGGCGGAGGGCGGTGGGCTGATGGCCGACACGCCGTTCCCCTTGGCGGAAGGGGCTCCGGACGCGCCGTTCGCGACCCCCGTGCGACGGCCGGACGGGTCGTACGGCCGCTCTACGTGAGGTGGATGGACGGGGCCGTGGTCGTCGTGGCCCGCGTGTGGTGCCAGATCAGCTGGCGCCGGGTCGGATAGGTGAGGTCGGTGATGGCCAGCGGCCGACCGTCCTGGTCGTGGATGGTGCGGCGGATCGCGGGGGAGGGCTGCCGGCCGCTGCGGTCCGGCGCGGGGATCGTGATGGTCTCCGTGACGCGCGCCGCCAGGCCCTCCCGGGCCAGCCAGACGTGCAGCTGCCGGAGGTCGGCGTGGTCGCTGGGGGCCCCGTCCAGCTGCCGTCGCAGCTCGGGCACGGCCTCGACGGCGGCGGGCGAGAACCAGGTCCGGGCCTGCTGGAGCGGAACCCCGTCGGAGTCCGTCAGCTGGTGGTGGTGGACGAGCACCTGCTCCCCGGCCACCAGACCCATCAGGGCCGCGGGCGCGTGCGGGAGCCCGGCGATCCGCAGGACGGAGCGGACCGCGGCCCCCGGGCGGGCGGTCAACCCGCCCGGGAACTCGGGCACCGAGGGTCGTCGCACCGGCGGCGGCTCCGCTCCGGCCGTGTTGTAGGTGCCGCGCCGGTCGGTGGTGACCAGTCCCTCGTCGCGCAGGACCTGCAGCGCGGCCCGGACCGTCTGCCGGTTCGCCTGGAACCGCGCGGACAGGGTGCGTTCCGCGGGCAGCCGGGCGCCGGGCGCGATCGACTCGGAGAGGTCGGTGCGCAACGCGGCGGCGATGCGCTGGTAGGCGGGTGTGGTGGCGGCCCGTGGGCCGGGTGGGTGCGTGGACACGGCGGACCTTCCGGTAACCGGTAGTGATCGGACGTGTGGGGAGTGCCACGACTCTAGCAGTGGTCTATACCTGTCAGCGGATCGGGTCGGGCCCCCTGACCGGAAACCGGCTGCTCATCCGAGGCTCTGGAGTGCGCGCTTCTGTGCCCGCGCACTGAGGCGCCGTACCCGCTCGACACCGGAGGATGTCCGGAAACCGCCGCCCCCCGACGCAAGAACCCGCCCGGAAAGGGCGGGCTGTGCCGAGTCGTACCGCGACGGTCGAACGGCCGGTCGGGCGATCCGCCGAGTGCCGGCCGCGTGGTCGGCCGAGCGGCGGCGGGGACGGCCCGGGATCCACGTCGGCCGTCGGGGCCGGTCCCGCCGGCGGGGCGGGGAAGCGGCGGGCGGGCGGCGGGCGGGCGGGCGGGCGCGTCAGCGGATCGAAGCGAGTGCCGACGCGTGCGACGGGGCGGTCGACGCGACGTCGTCAGGGTGATCATCGGGACGGCCCGGGCCGGCCGGCAGTCGGCGTTCGCCCGGCTCGGGGGCGGTGCGGTGCCGCGCGGTCAGCGGTGGGACCAGCGGAACTCGACTTCCGGATGACGCACCGAAGGGCCGTCGAGCAGGGGCGCCGGACGCCCCGTGAGGAAACGGTCGAAGCAGGCCCGCGCGTAGGACCGGACCAGCGCCGTGGAGCGCTCGGGGCGCAGGGTGCCCAGCAGTTCGGCGTACAGATCCGCCGGCCAGACCTCCCGGAGCCCGCCGGGCCCCGCCAGGTGCGGCAGGTCCGTGAAGGTGAGGTGCCCCGTCCCGGTGATGCGCAACTGCCGCGCCCAGCCCCGCTGGTGCTCCCGCCACCGCTGCCAGGTCTCGTGGTCCTCCAGCGCGGTGAGCAACAGGAACGGCCGGTCCAGCCCGAGGTCGGGCACCGGAGAGCCGAACAGTCCGGCGTCCAGGGCCACTCCGGCCCGGAACCGCCCGTCCACCCGCAGCGCCTCGGCCGCCGCCGCGCCGCCCATGGAGTGACCCAGCACCCCGATCCGCCCCCGGTCCGCGACGGGGGCGCCCGGCCCGTGCCCGATGCCGGAGCCCCGGGTCAACGCACCGGCCAGGAAGCGCAGGTCCCCGACGCGCGCCCCGATCTCCAGCCGCTCCTGGGCCTCCCAGTCCGCCGGCTCGTCGGGCAGCACGCTGCGCACGACCCGTCCGCCGGGGAACTCCACGACCGCCGCGTCGAAGGTGTGGTCCACCCCCGCCACCAGGTGGCCGTGCGAAGCCAGGTCCTCGGCCAGGGCGGTGCCGTGCGCCCGGCTTCCCTTCCGTCCGTGGCCGAGGAGCACCAGGGGCAGCGGTCCCGGGGCGGCCGGGGCGTTCACGCGGGCGTGGGGACGGGCGGCTGCCAGGGTGCCCGGGATCAGGGGGAGGCTCGCCTCCAGCTCCGCGGCGGCCACGGCCCCGCTGTAGGTCGCCCGCCGGTGTCCGCCGGTCCACGCCGCCGGGTACCAGAGCTGCACCATCAGCTCGCGCGGACGGCGGTCGGGAGCGAGGGGGTCGATCCGGTCCCGGTCCACGAGGTGCAGCACCCGCGTTCCCACCGCGTGCCGACCGGTCGGCGCGGGCAGCGGGAACGCCGCGGGGCCGCCGGTGGCCCGCGCGACCGAAGCGGCCGGCAGCACGCCCGCCCCGGCCGACAGCCCGGCCAGCACCAGCATCGAACGGCGCGTGAGCATCTTCCACCCCGGTTCCCCGACCTGCACGACCCCGTCACCCTAATTGGTCTGTACCAACTTGCCTAGACCGCCTCGGAGTTGACTTCCCCGCCCCGCCCCGCCCCGTCCCTGCCCCCTGTCCCTCCGCCCGTACCCCCGTGAGCCCTCCCCGCCCGCCGGCTGTCCCGCCCGCGCTCTCACCTGGCAGGGTGTGTCGAGGGCAAGCCGGGCTCGGTCGGGCTCGGTCGGGCTCGGGCCCCGGGCGACACGAGGTGGACCGGTCTCGTGTGCGTCCCGTTCACGCTGGTTTGCGAGGATGGCCGCATGCACCTCACGGCCGTCTCCGACACCACCCCCGCTCCCCGGGTCATCGCCCACCGCGGCGCCTCTCACGAGCACCCCGAGCACACCCTCGCCGCCTACCGGCAGGCCATCGAGGACGGTGCGGACTCCCTCGAATGCGATGTGAGGCTCTCCGCGGACGGCACCCTGGTCTGCCTCCACGACCGCAGCGTGGCCCGGACCTCGGACGGGCAGGGCATCGTCTCCACCCTGACCTACGACCAGTTGTCCGCCTTCGACTTCGGGGCGTGGAAGGGGGAGCGGCACCGCGAAGCCCGCGTCCTGCGCTTCGAGGACCTGCTGCGGCTCTCCCTGGACGCCCCCCGCCCCGTCGGCCTGGCCGTGGAGACCAAGCACCCCACCCGTGCGGGCGGCCGCGTGGAGACCGAACTGGTCCGCATCCTGCGGAAGTACGGTCTTGCGGACGGTTCCGGCGGCGTCGAGGTGATGTCCTTCTCCCGCGTCTCCCTGACCCGTCTGCACCGGCTCGCCCCGGGACTCCCCTCCGTCTTCCTCATCGAGCGTCCGCGGCTACGCCCGGCCCGCCCTCCCTTCGCCACGCACGCCGGTCCCGGCATCGACCTGGTCCGCCAGGACCCGGCTCTGGTGCGACGGCTCCAGGCGAAGGGACTCCGCGTCCGGGTGTGGACCGTGGACGCCCCCGAGGACGTGGACCTCTGTCTTGACCTCGGTGTGGACACCCTCATCACCAATCGCCCGCGTGAGGTCCGCGCCCACATCGACGCCCGTCTCGCCCGCCTCGCCGGCACCGCTGCCCGCTGAGGCCGGTATCCGGAGCCTGGCCCGGCCGGGGCGCAGCCACAGTGCGGCCCCGGCCCCCAGTGCCGCCGCGGCGATCAGCCAGGCCGTCGGCCCGCCCGGGAGCCTGCCCAGGACCAGCCCCGTCGCCGCCCCTGTGAGCTGGAGGGCCAGCGACTGCACGGACAGGGCGGTGGCCCGCCCGGAGTCGTCGACCCGCCGGTGCAGCAGGTCGTTCTCGCTGGGCCCGGCAGCGCCCAGGCCCAGGTAGACCAGTCCGTAGCCGAGTGCCGCGAGCGCGACCGGCAGGGCGCCCGCGGCGGCGGCCGTCGTGCCGAGCAGCAGGAGCCCGGAGGCGGAGACCGTCAGGGACAGCAGCACGGCCCGTTCCCCGCCACCCGCGAGCCGCGCGGTCGTGGGGGCGAGTTGGCTGCCGAGTGCGGAGCAGGCGAATCCCGCGCAGGCCAGCCCCGCGAAGAGCACGGCGCCCGATTCGGCCGCCCCGGTCAGGTCCGCCGCGCGGCCGGGAACCAGGAGTTCGAGGGCGGCCAGGGCGCTGCCGGTCGCCGAGGCCGTGAGGAGCACCCGGCGGGCGAGTGCGTCCCGCCCGCCCAGCCGCAGCCCGGCCGCGACGCTCGCGGGCACTTCGCGCCACACGGATGCCGGGGTCACCCGGGGCCGGACGGACTCCCGGACCACCCTCCACGCGTACAGCAGGAAGGCGACCTCGGTGACGGCTCCCAGCAGCAGCGGGACCGCCAGCGGCACGACGAGGCCGGAGGTGGCCTGCGTCAGCCTGCCGCCCCAGTCGGGGCCGAGCCCCAGCAGCCAGGGCAGGCCGCCGCCCAGCAGGGTGCCCGCGGCGAGGGCCGCCGAGACCGCCGTGTTGCCCCGGGCCAGGCCGGTGCGCAGGTCGGCGTCGGGGCCGGAGAGGGCCTTGGCCCGGTCCACGTACCAGGCCTCCGCCGGCCCGCTGGACAGGGCTCGGCCCGCGCCCTTCAGGAACAGTCCCAGGGCGAGGACCCACCAGCTCGTGCCCAGCCCCACGAGCGCCAGCGCGCACAGGTCGAGCGCGCCGGCGGCGAGGAGCACCGCACGCCGCCCGATGACATCGCTGAGGCCGCCGGTGGGCAACTCCAGCGCGGCGGTCGTCAGCGAGTGCACCGCTATGAGCCCCGCCACCGCCGCCAGTCCGAGCCCCCGCTCGGTCAGCAGGAGCACCAGTGGCGCGAAGGCCAGCCCGGTGGGGAGCCAGTACAGCCCGCACAGCACGGCGTACCGGCGGCGCAGGGCGCCTTCGGTGACCGCGTTCGCCACGGTCGACGCGCTCATGACCGCTCCGCCGGGGTCTCGGTCTCGGCCGCCCCGGTGGGGAGTTGGGGGAGTCCGGCCAGGAAGAGCGTGACGTGGGCGGCCCGTGGATCCTCCGCGTCCCGCGCCGTCAGCTCCGCGAGGGTCCGCTCCACCACCCCCCACAGCTCTTCCAGGGACTCCGGGGTCAACTTCGGGCCGAGGTCGCTGATGCCCGCCGGCTCCCACCAGGCTTCGTCCATCCGACCGGCCTCGACCTGCGCCTCGTACCGGTCGAGGCTCTCCTGGAGGTGTTCGATCTGGCGTCTGCGCATGAATCCGCTGAAGGCCCTGGTCTCCAGGTTCATCTCCATGGCCGTGTTGCTCCACGAGGTGACCGCGTGCACCGCCTGCCAGCGCCGTTCGCGGGCGTCGCGGTGGGCCGCCTCTCCGACGAACCCGTGCTTGGCCAGGACCCGCAGGTGGTAGCTGGTGGACGCCGAGGACTCGTCCGTGAGCACCGCGAGCTCGCTCGCGGTGGACGGGCCGTGTTGGCGCAGCAGCCCGAGCAGGCGGATCCGCAGCGGGTGCGTCAGGGCCTTGATGGCCGCGGAGTCCCGGGCCGGGTCGAGCGTGCGTGAGTCCTCGTCAGCAGCCATGCACAGCAGATTAGGAGGGGTGAAGGCAGTTTGCCAAGAGAGTTTTGCAAAAAAGTTTTGGGAAAATGGGGGGAGTGCGGAGTGCGGAGTGGCGAGAGCGGTCGGGGGGGGGGGGGGGGCGGCGCCCCCCCCCCCCCCCCCCCCACCCCCCCCCCCCGCACCCACACCCACCTCCGCCGACAAAA